>CAXBDO010000336.1:0-2912 GCA_963974165.1 uncultured Aequorivita sp. | reverse complement strand
AAGGTTTGCCGTGTCTTTTAAGAGCACTCTTTCGCCCGCCGGCGGAATGGAATCTTCAGTATATCCTTTTGCAGCAATAATGGAACGGGTTAAGTCGTTAATCGTAATTTTTGTAAGCACATTTTCGTGGCCATAACCTCGACGTGGATCCTTATTTACGACCTCAACCAATTCCTTTATAGTAGATTTACCATCGCCCACAACATTGGCCGGAGTGCGTTTTGCGCCGGCTACCAAAATATTGTTTATCACTAATAAACGGTAGTCTTCGCCAGTAATATATTTTTCAATTATAACTTTTGGGGAGACAAGCTTTGCAGCGTGAAATGCAACCAAAGCATCTTCATAATTATTGATATTTACCGTAATACCTCGACCGTGGTTGCCACCTACGGGTTTTACTACTAAAGGAAAACCTACGTATTTACAGGCTTCTTCCAAACTGCTTTCGCGCCCAATGATATCGCCACGCGGAACGAGTACTTCAGCTTGCTCCAAAAGGAATTTTGTATCCTCTTTGTCGCAGGCTATTTCAACGCCAATACTACTTGTTTCAGAAGTTACAGTAGCTTGGATTCTTTTTTGGTTTGCGCCATAGCCCAATTGGCAAAGCGAATATTTATTTAAACGAATCCACGGAATTCCCCTTGCTTCGGCTTCTTCAACAATAGAACCTGTACTAGGGCCCAAACGTTCGTCTTCGCGTATTTCGCGCATTTTTTGGATGTCCGGTTCAAGATCATATTCCTTTCCATCTATAAGCGCTTGGCATATGTCTACCGCAATTTTAGCGGCATAACGGCCAACGTTTTCTTCAATATAACTAAAAACCACGTTATACACACCAGGTTCGCCATAGGTACGCGTTCTTCCGAAGCCAGTATCCATATCTGCCAAGGTTTGTATTTCGAGCGCAATGTGCTCAATAATATGGCCCATCCAAGTTCCGTCTTTTACGCGTTTAAAAAAACCGCCCGGTTCTCCCACACTGCATCGGTGGCTGTACATAGTTGGAAACATTGCCTCAAGCCTGTCACTAAACCCTTCAATCTTATTTGATGGAAGTGCTTCCATTTCTTCAAGATCTAAGACCATTACAATTAATTTATGACGACGAACAGACCAGTAATTTGGCCCTCGCATGGCGTTGATTTCTCGAATTCGCATATGTTTACGGATTTGTTAGTTGAGTATGAATTTGATAAATATATGACTAATTTTCCTAACAATTAGCGTATTTTTGCGGTCAAAATAATTAAATTCATGAGCGTAAAAGGCACCCTTATCCCCATAGGTGGAAATGAAGACAAAGGCAACGGAGAGAATGAGAGATATACCCTAGAGTATATTCAAGACGGAATTTTATCGAGGGTGGTACGCGAAAGTGGCGGTGTAGAATCCATCATTATTGTAATACCCACGGCTTCCAGCATTCCAGTTGAAGTAAGCGAAAACTACCTAAACGCCTTTAATAAGCTTGGCTGCAAAAATGTACATATTATGGACATTCGCAACCGTGAAGACGCTGAAAAACCAGAGTTTTTAGAGTTGATGAAGAAGGCGCACTGCGTTATGTTCTCTGGTGGCGACCAATCAAAAATTGTAAAATATATTGGCGGCACCACTTTAAACCAGCTTATAAAAGATAAATATATAAACGAAGAATTCGTTATTGCGGGCACCAGTGCGGGAGCCATGTGCATGAGCGAAGAAATGATTACCGGTGGTGGCGTACAGGAAGCGTTCACTAAAGGTGCGGTTAGTATGGGCACGGGAATGGGCTATATTCCTAACTTCATTATCGATTCGCATTTTATACGCCGTGGCCGATTTGGACGATTGGCAGAAGCTGTAGCCAGATTTCCTTCAAGAATAGGAGTTGGATTGGCAGAAGACACTGGGCTAGTTATTAAAAATCGCAACAACTGTGAAGTCATTGGTTCTGGGATGGTAATTCTTTTCGACCCAAGAAAATTGATTCATAACAATCAAGCTTCTGTGGAAGAAGGGCAGCCAATGTCTATCACCAATCTAAAAACCCATATTCTGGCAAATGGCGATAAGGTGGATATAAAAGAGAAACGTGTGCATATTTCGCCAATTCACCTTGAAATGACGGATGTAGAAACGTTGTAATTTTGTTGATGGTTGATAGTTGATAGTTGATAGTTGATAGTTGATAGTTCAAAATTACAATAACAACGATTAGCTCTAAAGTATCAATAGCTTCAGTTCCTATAAATTTCAACTCCCGTTTCGCCTTCCGAAGTTTTATAGGCGCGATACATCCCTTCTGTATTAAACGTCATGGCAATGTTTCCTAGGGCATCTACAGCAATTAATCCGCCGTCGCCTCCAATTTCTAGGATACGTTTGTTGATTACTTCCTGTGCAGCTTCCCCAACACTCATTCCTTTATATTCCATTAAACAGGAAACATCGTAAGCAACAACGCCGCGGATAAAAAACTCGCCGCTGCCCGTACAGCTTACAGCGCAGGTTTTATTATTGGCGTAATTGCCGGCGCCAATCATTGGGCTATCGCCCACTCTGCCCCATCGTTTGTTGGTCATTCCCCCCGTTGAGGTTGCAGCGGCAATATTGCCTTCACTATCGCAGGCAACTGCACCCACGGTGCCAAATTTGCCCTCCTTTTTCATGCTGTGGTCCAGCTGAAATGTATCACTATCTTTTATATTCTGCCATTGTTGGTAGCGGTGTTCATCATAAAAATATTCCGGGGTTTCCAATTTGTAATCCAAACTTTTTGCAAAACGCATTGCGCCTTCGCCCGTTAGAAAAACGTGATCCGTTTTCTCCATAATATCACGCGCTAACGAAACGGGGTTTTTTATACCTGAAATTAATGACACTGCACCCGCATCTAAGGTTTTTCCGTCCATGATGGCGGC
>CAXBDO010000335.1:0-2923 GCA_963974165.1 uncultured Aequorivita sp. | reverse complement strand
GGGTTTATGAAAGATTTTGCCCACCTCATAAAAAAGCTCGATAGCACCAATAAAACCAATGAAAAGGTGGCGGCGTTAACTGTGTATTTCCAAAATGCGAATGATGCCGATAAACTTTGGACCATTGCTATTTTATCGCACAGAAGGCCGAAACGTCCAGTAAACACTACGTTACTTCGGTTGTGGGCTACCGAAATTAGCGGCATTCCGCTTTGGCTTTTTGAGGAGAGTTATCATATTGTGGGCGATCTGGCTGAAACAATTGCATTGATTTTGCCCACTTCCGAAGAACATTCCGAAAAATCACTTTCACAGTTTGTTTCAGAAATAATTGAACTCCGCACCCTTTCAGAAGCAGAAAAGAAGAAATATTTGCACGACAATTGGTTGGCTTTAAATTATTTTGAACGTTTCGTTTTCAATAAAATCCTAACCGGCAGTTTTAGGATTGGCGTAAGTCAAAAACTAATGACACGCGCCCTTTCCAAAGCTACAGGAATTGATGAAGATATTCTCGCTTATAAATTAATGGGCGATTGGACGCCAGAAAAAACTACTTATAAAAAACTAATCCTCGAGCAAAACGAGGAAGACTACCTAAGCAAACCCTATCCATTTTACTTAGCGTATGCAGTGGAAGATAATTTTCAAGAAGAGTTGGGACCAATCTCAGATTGGAGTTTTGAGCATAAATGGGACGGTATTCGAAGTCAGGTAATAATCCGAAACGATGAGGTTTTTGTGTGGTCGCGGGGCGAAGAATTGGTAACCGATAAATATCCTGAGTTTCAAGAATTTTTGAAAGCTATTCCAAACGGAACTGTAATTGATGGCGAAATTTTGCCTTTCGGGGAAGGGGAAATTGGCAATTTCAACGCCCTACAAACCCGCATTGGACGCAAAAATATTTCGAAGGCACTGTTAAAGAAAACACCCGTTATTCTAAATGCCTATGATATACTCGAATGGCAGGGGGAAGATATTCGGCAGAAACCATTTTCCGAGAGAAGACAAATTTTAGATGGATTGATCCAAAAAATCAATTCGGACGAAATTGGAATCTATTTAAGTGAAACCATGAGTTTCAATACTTGGGAAGAAGCCGCCGCCGAACGCAATCTTTCCCGCGAAAAGCGCAGTGAGGGTTTAATGCTAAAACGCAAAGATTCACCATATTTAGTAGGCAGAAAGAAAGGCGATTGGTGGAAATGGAAAATCGATCCCTTCACCATCGATGCTGTTTTAACTTATGCCATGCGCGGCCACGGTAGACGCGCCAATCTGTATACAGACTATACTTTTGCACTATGGGACGAAGGCGAACTGGTAACCTTCGCAAAAGCGTATTCTGGTTTAACAGATGCCGAATTTAGACAGATAGATGCGTGGATAAAACGAAACACCTTAGAGCGTTTTGGTCCCGTAAGAAGCGTAACGCCCCAGCACGTTTTTGAAATCGCCTTTGAAGGAATTGCAGAGAGCAGCAGGCACAAAAGCGGCATTGCCACTCGCTTTCCGAGGATTTTAAGATGGCGAAAAGACAAACCGATTGAAGAGGCGAATACGCTTTCAGATTTAAAGGCACTTATTCCGAAGTAATCCCGATTTATCGGGATTGCTGAAGGAATCTGTCCAATAGAATGTACAGATTTTTAGATAAACCTATCACAAATTCATATTGAAGAAGAACGTTTTTCAGAGGGTTGCAATGGCAGGATACACTTATATAACAACAAATAAAAATAAAACGGTATTGTATGTTGGCGCCACCGATAACATTATACGGAGAATTTTGGAGCATAAAAACAAGATTTATAAAAACGCTTTTTCAGCGAAATATAATTGTGACGTTTTGGTTTATTATGAAGAATTTGAAAATATCAATGATGCCTTTTTAAGGGAAAAACAGTTAAAATCGGGGAATAGAAAACGAAAGGAGTCATTGATTAATGATATGAATCCGGGCTGGAATGACTTGGCAATTAATTGGAAAGACGAAAACTTTAATTTGCGATGAATAAAAATATGGGAAATAACGCTCTCCAATTGCAAGGCCGTGTGGACGAAGAGCTTGCTTCGCTTTGCTCGCAATGGTTCTCCTCCAAATCCTGGACCCCATTCCCCTTTCAAAAAGAAACCTGGAAGGCATTTCTTGATGGCAAACACGGGCTATTAAATGCACCAACCGGAAGCGGGAAAACTTATGCGTTGTGGATTCCTATTGTGCTGCAATATTTAAAGGAAAACCCGAATTATAAAACCAAACACACCAAAGGCATTAAAGCTATCTGGATTACCCCGTTACGAGCACTTTCTGTAGAAATCCAGCAGGCTGCGCAACGATTTGCAGACGATTTGGAAACTGGATTAACCGTCGGCATTCGGTCGGGCGATACGCCTCAAAGCGAGCGTGCCAAGCAAAAAAGACAAATGCCCGATTTGCTTATTACCACCCCGGAAAGTTTAATGTTGTTATTGGCTTCAAAAGGCTATGACAAGACCTTTAAAACACTAACCGCAATTGTTGTAGACGAATGGCACGAACTATTGGGAAGCAAGCGTGGGGTGCAAATGGAATTGGCACTTTCACGGTTAAAAACAGTTTCCCCAAAATTGAGAATTTGGGGCATTTCAGCTACAATTGGTAATTTGGAAGAAGCCCAAGATGTCCTGTTGGGGATGGATCCAGAATTCAGAAAAAATTCAGTTTTAATTAAAGCAGGGCAAAAATCAAAGATTGAAGTAAGGTCCATTATTCCCAAAAAAATGGAAACCTTTCCGTGGCGCGGACATTTGGGTTTGCATCTGTTAGAAGAAATTATTCCTATTATAAAAGCCAGTAAAACCACCCTTATTTTTACAAATACGCGTGGCCAATGCGAAATTTGGTTTCAAAAAATACTTGAAAAACATCCCGAATTCG
>CAXBDO010000334.1:0-2926 GCA_963974165.1 uncultured Aequorivita sp. | reverse complement strand
ATCTGGTCGTTAACATAGGGATTGGGCAAAGGGAGCACACCGTTCTCGGCATCCAATAGCGTTCCGTGGTAGGTAACGCTCAGCGTCGGATCGCCCAAGGTGATAACGCCGCTCTGCTGGGTAAGGTCGAAGGCCGCAAAACCATCGTTGTTTACGTCGCACTCTATGAGGTTTTCTGGCGTGGAATTAACCGTTGGCGGATAATCTATGATAAGATCAATACTACGTCTACTGTCAAAACAGCGAGCATCGTTACGGTTTTCCAAACGTATATAAACAGTCTCACCAGGCGCCGTTACAAAATATGGGTTCGGCAATGGGTTTACATCATTGTCCGCATCGGCCTGGCTGCTGTGATAGGTAATATTGTATCTTGATGATGGCTGTCTGTCTAAAACATACGAATTGAATTCAGCAAAAAGATCTACAAATTCTCCTCCATCGCCATCATCATCGCAAAAACTTGCGGTGGCAGGCACTAAACCAGCAATAGCGCGACTGAAATATATTTTAAAATCGGTAAGGTCAAAACAAGTTCCACTGTTGTCCTCGATTCGGGCGTAAATTGTCTGTGGGGAAGGTGGCACAAAAATGTGCACCCCACCCAGAATCTCGTTGGTGTCATTATAACTATCCAAAAAGGTCTGGTAATATTTTATTGTAAATAACGCAGGATCTTGGGCACCCAAGATATTGGCATCATTATCAGTTAGGTTGAAAACTCCAGCCGTTGTACCATCATCGCACTGGTATAAATTAACAGGCTGGTTGGCAACCGGCTGTGGCGTCAATATTAAATTGAATTGCGTAGTAGCATAGCAACCAGAGGTAACATTATTTTCAACTCTTGCGAAAATAAAAACATTACCAGTTAGCATATAAGGCTGAGGCAATGCGTTTGATCCAGAAATAGCATCTGCAGGATTTAAGTGATAGGTTACCGTAAATTCAGCAGGGTTTTGTGCTCCTAAAATAACAGCGTCAAAAACAGCATTTAAATTTATGGCTTCACGGCCATCGCTTGAAATATCGCAAACTCTATGCGGGCTTGGCGGTGCAGTTGCGGCTGCGGAAGAATATGAAATTTCAAAAGAATCAAAAGCGAAACAAGTTCCCGATTGGTCTTCAATTCTTACCCAAATAATTTCAGAAGGGCCAATTAATAAATAAGCATTGGCTGGAACAATTGGGTTGGCACCAGTCATTGCATCTGCTTGACTGTTATGGTAAGTTATATTGAAAAGCGGATCCTGTGGCCCCCGAACATCATCATCATTTTCGGTAAGATCAAAAATACCAGGAGTTGTACCGTCATCACATATAAAAAGATCTTGAGGTGAACTAAAAATTACCGGTTGTGGTAAAAAGTCTATTTCAACACTATCAGCAACCGTACAGCCACCGTCAGTAACTTCAACAGTATATGTTCCAGAATCTGGCCAGTTTACAGTATAATTTGGGCTAACGGCCCCTGCAATGGGAAAACCATTAAAAAGCCATTGATAAGTAGCAGTAGGAATTCCAGTTTCAGCATCTAAAAATATAGGGGCATTATCACAGGTTTCTACATCTGGACCTAAGTCAACAGTAAAGTTAGCTTGAAGGGTAACTTCTACATCGTCTGTTAATACTACCACATCACCATTACAAGAGTTGGTATAGGTTACTCTGGCGGTATAAGTTTGTGGACTGGAAGGACAAACGGTTATTGTAGGATTGGTACTAATTACAGCTCCAGTAGAATCTAACCATTCAAAAACATAGGTTTGAACACCACTTGGCGAAAATTGCCAAGCTTCGTTCGCAGTTGTCCAAGGAGAATTTGAAGTATTTCTTCCCGGTGGAACATAACCAATTGTACCCGCGTCATTCTGAATACCCATAGCAGCATTCCCGGAATTCCACCCAGGGCAGGTTGGTTTATTCAAGATGTACATTTCTATTACATTCGAGAATTCATAAAACACAGCCATTTGAGTTGCCAGAAGGTTATTACAACTGGTAGAAAACATAGGCACTTCATAATAAGAAACCACCAACACCCTATTAGGATAGGCGCCAAGAACTTCATAGCCTATCTCTTCTGTGCTAGATTTTGTGGGATCCATATCGTGCACGGGCAAGAAAACATTAGCTTCCCCAAGGGCATCTGGCGTATTACTTGGCAGATCAACATCGAACGACCAACCGTTAGAGGTATCTCCGGCATTTACATCAAATCTCACAACCCCATTAGACCCAACTTGAAATTGTGTTTCGGTATTTCCGAAGAAACAAAAATCGAAAGGTAAGTTGTCTACAGGGGACCATCTATCATCAGAATCTGGATTAAGTGAATTGGCAAGCCCATTATATGGAAATGGCGGCGCGTATGGAATAGACGAAACGGCATAAGTGCTTCCAGAAGTATCAAACGTTTCTAGAAATGTTGCCGTTAAATCTGTACACCCAGCGTTACAATCTATAACTACATCGGGGCCAGCATCTACGAATAGAGATCCTGGTCCTTGTCCGAATGAGGCGAACGGAAGTACAGATAGTAAGATGGTTAAAATAAAAATGAGTGAGGAGTTGTTATTCTTCATAGCTATTGGTAAATAATCGCGGCGAAAATTAAGAAAATTTTATGAAACATCCTGATTCTAATTGCCAAAATAAGAAGATTCACTTTTTAGTACCATCATGCTATTGCGTATCTTTGTCAACTTATTACATATTTTAACTTAATGGATTTAGAAAAACAACTTAAGGAAATAGAAGCTATGGGCAATGACCACATAGCCGGTGCAACCGAAACTCCTATGAGACCCGATGCTTTTGAGCTAAGCGATATTGAAAAAATTGCCAGCATAAAAGAAGATGTGAAGAATATAATGCACACCCTGGGCCTAGACCTTACAGATGATAGTTTGAAAGGCACCCCAAC
>CAXBDO010000333.1:0-2927 GCA_963974165.1 uncultured Aequorivita sp. | reverse complement strand
TGCCAATCTTGCGAGCGGCACCTACCTAATAAAAATTGCCAAAGACAATGCGGTTGTTACCAAAAGGTTTTTAATTTCAAAATAAATATATATTAAAAAAAAGCACTTAAAGCCCTGTTTAAAACGGGGCTTTTGTGTTTTTCAAACAATTCATTTTAATATGGTTTATTAAATGGCCTTCAATATAATTCGGACTTAAAAATCTGATTTTAAATTTTATAGATATAATTCTTATTCCTATTTTTATGTTTCTTTATTCACTCTAAACCTTAATCCGTTAAATTATGATCAAAAAACTACCCTTCACATTGGTTGCTTCAATGTTTGCTTTAGTATCGTACGGGCAGACTATTGTATCAACTTCGCCAGAAAACAAGAATGTAATTCTTGAGGAATTTACTGGTATCCATTGTGTGTATTGTCCACAGGGCCACACTATCGCCCAAAATATTCAAAACAACAACCCGGGCGATGTTTTTCTAATTAACATCCACACCGGAAGTTTCGCGAATCCCGGTCCTGGGGAGCCTGATTTTAGAACTCCTTACGGTACAGCTATCGTTAACCAAACCGGTTTAGTAGGTTATCCTGCAGCAACTGTAAACCGTCTGAATTTTCCAGGAAAGGAACAGGGCGCAGCTGGCACTACCGCAATGAACCGTAACAATTGGACTTCTGCCTCTAACCTTACCCTTGCTGAAAGCTCTTATGTAAACGTTGGCGTAGAGGCAACTATAGATGTGTCAACAAATACGCTTAACGTACATGTGGAAGCATATTATACTGGAAATAGCCCTGAGAACACTAATTTATTGAACGTTGCCCTTTTGCAGAATAATACAAAAGGACCTCAAGTTGGTGGCAATGTGTGCGACCAGTATGTTCATATGCACCGTTTAGTTGATATGATTACCGGCCAATGGGGTGAAGACATTACTACCACCACAGCAGGCACATTTATTGACAGAACCTATTCGTACCCTATTCCGGCAGATTACAATGGTGTTCCTGTTGAACTTGCCGATCTTGAAGTAGTTGCTTTTATTTCTGAAACCCACCAAACTATTCCGTCTGGCAGTGGAGCCTATCCAACTTTCACTGGGATTGTTCACGCGAACGATGCCAATGTAAGATATGTAGTAGAGGTTGAAGATCCTTGCGCCAATTATGTGGCACCACAAGTAAACATTCAGAATTTAGGCCAAAACCCATTAACTTCCTTGGCTATAGAATTTTCAATTAATGGCACCACGGAAACTTACAATTGGACAGGTAACCTTGCTTCTATGGAATATGAAACTATAGACCTTCCAGGTGTTCGTTTCGATTTTGAAGCAACAAACACTTTGAGTGTTTCTGTGCCTGGCGATGACAATAACGCAAATAATGCGGCATCAACTACTTTTGAAAAAGCCTACGATGCAACTACCACAGTGAATATGGTTTTACAAACAGACGCCTATGGTAGCGAGTGTAGATGGAATGTTTTAGATTTTGATGGTACTGTTATTTACAGCGGTGGCCCTTACGGCAATAACCAAACTATAAACGAAACCTTTATCCTTCCTTCAAACTGCTATACTTTTAACATTATAGATACGTATGGCGATGGCGGCGGGCCTGTAACCCTTACGGATACTGATGCAAATAACACTGTAATCTTTTCAACCAATGGTAATTTTGGATGTGGGGATTCGGCTAAATTTTCTACAGATAATTTTGTGTTGGGCGTACCAGAAACCCAATTTGCAGACATCAGTTTGTATCCAAACCCTGCAAGCACTATCATCAATTTAAAGAATGCTGAAAATGCCAATATTCAAGTTTTTGATGTTCTTGGGAAATTGATCCTTTCACAGCAAAACATTGCTCCTGATGCGCAAATAAATGTTGCCAACCTTCAGAACGGCACCTATTTTATGAAAATTTCAAAAAACAATTCTGTTACTACAAAAAGGTTCTTAATTTCAAAATAATCCTTTTTGTATAAACTTTAAAAACCCCGACACGTTCGGGGTTTTTTTATTATTTTAAATGAAATAAAATGCCACAATGAAATACACCATCAAAAATGAACGTATAGTTTTTAACGACCATTACAAAATGGTGAAGGCCACAGTGCAATACGATACTTTCGCGGGCAAAAATATAACAACCGAAAGATTGGCTTTTGAAAGAGGCAATTCGGTAGCCATTCTGTTATTTGAAAAGGATACGGATAGTATTTTATTAACCAACCAATTTCGTTACCCAAGTTGTAAGGATGGAGATGGCTGGTTACTCGAAATACCTGCTGGTTCTTTGGAAGAAAATGAAAACCCGGAAGATTGCATTGTTCGGGAAGTGATGGAAGAATTGGGCTATAAATTAGAAAAGCCAAAATTGGTAAATACCTTTTATACTTCACCCGGCGCATCTACAGAACGAATTTATTTATTCTATTCCGAAGTTTCCCAAAGCGACAAAACCGAAGTTGGCGGCGGCAATGAAAACGAAAATGAAGATATACAATTAGTGAAAATCCCTGTTTCTGAAATGATTCCCAAACTTACAGCGCTTAAGGATGCCAAGACTATTTTGGCTCTTCAGTGGTATTTACTTCAAAATATTCAATCTTGAAAACTGAATGTTACCCTTTATATTTTAAAGGCAAATAAACCACGCTTTTGGTTTCATAAAAATCTTCTTCAAAAATTTCGCTTAACGGAAAAACGACAGCATTTTTATAAACTTTCAATTCCTCGGCAAGATCGCCTCCTTTTAGGTATAGAATTCCGTTTTTGCGCTCGTGGTTGCTTTGCTTGGCAATTTTGCCATTTATCCAATGCACAAAGGTTTCCATTTGTGCCACGGCACGGCTCACTATAAAATCATACTTCCCCGAAACACTTTCTACACGTGCGTTGGTTGCCTTCACATTTTCCAGT
>CAXBDO010000332.1:0-2967 GCA_963974165.1 uncultured Aequorivita sp. | reverse complement strand
CCCAAACTCTGGCGGCAAGATCGTCACCTTTAAAATATTCAACAGAAGCGTCAAAAGCTTCATCCTGTGTATAGGTTTTGGGGGCGGAGACGGGATTTTTTATTTGCATAATTTAAAGTGGGATTTGGATGGTTTTTAATTCAATTTTTAAAGTAGGTAAATATAATGAATTAGTAATCTTGTTTTCGCCAGAAAAAATTAAAGTTGTCAAGAATGAATTGTTAATAGTCTTATTTACAGATAAATAAATTTTTATCAACATTAAAAAGTTGACAAATTTTTTAATTCTTTTTTTCAGGCAATAAATTTTTTTGAAGTAAAATTTATTGTATAAAGCGGAATGCAATATGCTCAAAAATTCCTTTTTTGAATGGCTAATTTATCGGGTTTCTGTGGGATAGGGGCGAAAAAGACGCAAAAAAATATTTTCAATTTTTGGAGCCAATTTTTGTTTTGGAAAGAGGTGAAAATAAGGAGTTGCCTCATATATCTAAATGGCCTATCGTTTTTAAAGTTATTTTTTCTATATTTGGCGCATGAACTGGAAATGGTACATTCCTGTAGTAATTGTTGCCCTCACTTTTTTTGGGGTGAATTTGGAGCGATCTACGTTGCCAAATCAGGAAATAGTGGTGCAGTTCAATACCGAAAATGTATCAGCTTTTGAGGCCGAACAAGCCATAGCAAATGTTACTTTCCAACTAAAATCTATTGGTGTTGAAAACGTTTTGGTTTCCGCCATAGAAAATGGGAAATTAAAGGTTTCATATTATAGTGCAAAAGATGTTGCTACAATTAAAGGTTTGTTCAGCGCCAAGAATTCACTTTCTGCTGCCGCTTTTAATGAAAAGGATAATTCTTCAAAGATTCCTTTTTCTCCAGAATCGCATATTTATAAACTGGATGTAGTTACCATCCAACAAGATTACAACGCTGGCCTTGGCCTACAGGGCTTGCCAGTGGGAGTGAAAACTGTAAAGGAACAATATCTGAAACCTATTATTTCAATGGGTTTTTCAGAAATTTCATTTCAATTTTCGCCAAAGGATGAAATAGTTGCGTATAAAAATTATCGCCACGCTTCACATTTAATAGATCATACTTCGTATAAAATTCCAGAGGTTCGAGCAGGGCCATTGGCGTAACAATATTCTTCACGAAAATTTTTTAGGGTGATAATGTACACCTCAAAATAGGGCTTCATTTTTTTACATTCCTGAAGCCAACAAATCTTTTTTTAATAACCACGATAATTGTTAGATAACCCTGCAAATTATATATTTGCGCTCCCGAAAAAACGGGATAAAAATCTGACCAAAAAAAATAAACATGCAAAACAAAGGACTAGTTACAATATTTGCCATCCTTTTTGGATTGGTAAGTATCTACCAGCTTTCTTTTACGTTCATTGCGAACCAGGTAGAAGACAGCGCCAAGGAATTTGCCAACAGCAAATTTTCTGAAAATGAACCACACGAACGCGATGCGGCGCAAAACCGCTATTTGGATTCTGTGGCAAACCACCCTGTATTTTTAGGGATCGATTACAAAACCGCTAAAGACAAGGAACTAAACAAAGGTCTTGACCTTAAGGGAGGTATTAACGTAATTCTTGAAGTGTCTGTAAAAGATATTTTGAAAGGTCTTGCGAACAACTCTAAGGATCCTGCTTTTAACCAAGCTTTAGAGAAAGCAAAAGATCTTCAGAAAGATAGCCAAGATACTTACTTAGAGTCTTTCTTTAAGGCTTTTGAAGATTTGCCGGGCGAGAACGAGCTTGCTTCTCCAGATATTTTCTTCAATAAGAATTTAGAGGATGTTATTAGCGTTGGAATGACCAACGACCAAGTAAAACCAATTATCGAGAAGAAAATAGACGAGTCTATTACTTCTGCTTTTGAAGTATTGAGAAAGCGTATCGATAAATTTGGGGTTACACAACCTAACATCCAGCGTTTGGGGAATTCTGCAAGAATACTTGTAGAGCTTCCAGGGGCAAAGGATGTAGACAGGGTTAAGAAATTACTTCAAAGTACTGCCCAATTAGAATTCTGGGATGTTTATAAATTTGAAGAAGTAGCTTCATTCCTTCAAGCTGCCGACGAAAAGGCGGGCGAAATTGCAATGGCAAAAGCTTCAACCACCACCGATGCTACCGAAACTACTGAAGCTACCGAAAAAGTTGTTGATTCTTCAAAAACTGAAGATGACGATGTAAGCAAACTTTTGGGAGGTCAAGATGTGAGCGATTCACTTGTAGACGACAATAAGGCAAATCCAATTCTTTCAAAAATGGTTATGTTAGGTAACCAAGGAAGCCCGGTTATTGCAACCTTTAAATTAAAAGATACTGCAGCAATTAATGGTTATTTGCGCAATCCGCAGGTAAAATCATTATTGCCGAACAATTTGCGTTATGCAAAATTTGTTTGGGGTTTGCCAGAAGCTGATGCACAATTAAACGAAGAGGTTACTGCGCTTTATGCATTAAAGGGTAACCGTGGCAACGTACCGCCACTAGGAGGTAGTGTTGTTGTAGATGCAAGACAGGAATATGACAACTTGAGCCGCGTAGTAGTTTCTATGCAAATGAACGGCCAAGGAGCCAAAGTTTGGGAGCAACTTACAGGAGCTGCTTATGAAAGCCAAAGCCAAATTGCAATTGTTTTAGATAATATAGTATACTCTGCGCCAGGTGTAACTTCTGGTCCTATTGCCGGTGGCCGTAGTCAAATATCTGGAGACTTTACGGTAAACCAAGGTCAGGATTTAGCAAACGTATTACGTGCTGGTAAATTACCTGCTTCTGCAGAGATTATTCAAGGTGAAGTTGTTGGTCCAACATTAGGTCAAGAAGCTATTAACAGTGGAGTAATGTCTTTCGCTGTAGCACTTATTATTGTTCTATTATGGATGATTGGTTACTACGGTAGAGCGGGAGCTTTTGCCGATGTGGCATTGATGGTG
>CAXBDO010000331.1:0-2983 GCA_963974165.1 uncultured Aequorivita sp. | reverse complement strand
AATAGGTTATGAGAATAATACCAGCAATTGATATTATAGACGGCAAATGCGTTCGCCTTTCCAAAGGCGATTATAGCACAAAAAAAATATATAATGAAAATCCGCTAGAAATTGCCAAACAGTTTGAGGCACATGGAATTCAATATTTGCATTTGGTAGATCTGGATGGGGCAAAAAGCAAGCACATCGTAAACCATAAAATTTTAGAGGAAATCGCTTTAAACACCAAATTAAAAATTGATTTCGGCGGGGGCTTGAAAACAGATTCTGATATAAAGATTGCCTTTGAAAGTGGGGCAAACCAAATCACAGGGGGAAGTATTGCGGTAAAGGACCCAGTTACTTTCAAAAATTGGTTGGAAAAATTCGGTAGTGAAAAAATTATTTTGGGTGCCGATGCCAATAATGAAAAAGTAGCTATTAGTGGCTGGATGGAAGATTCAAACGAAGATTTATTTCCTTTTATCCAGAAATATTTTGAAGAAGGAATACGCTATGTAATTTGCACAGACATCAGCAAAGATGGAATGTTGCAAGGTCCATCCTTTTCATTATACCAGAAAATTTTGGAATCCATTAAATTGATAGGTCGAGAACAGTCCCAACCAGCTTTAAAGTTGATAGCCTCGGGCGGAATTTCAACTTTTGAAGAGCTTCCAAAACTAGCGGAAATAGGCTGTGAAGGAGTGATTATTGGCAAAGCGATTTATGAAAATAGGATATCTTTAAAACAACTTGAAACATTTATTTTAAATGCTAACTAAAAGAATAATACCCTGTCTTGATATCAAAAACGGCAGAACCGTTAAGGGCATTAACTTTCTCGATTTGCGGGATGCGGGAGATCCTGTGGAATTGGCAAAATTCTATTCCGAAAATGGTGCGGATGAATTGGTTTTTCTGGATATTTCGGCAACGGAAGAACGCAGAAAGGCTTTGGCCGACTTAGTTTTAAAAGTGGCCGAAACCATCAATATCCCATTTACCGTTGGTGGGGGGATTTCTTCGGTGGAAGATGTAGAAATACTTTTAAATAATGGTGCCGATAAGGTATCTATAAATTCATCGGCAGTAAAAAATCCTCAACTAATTAACCAATTGGCGGCACGATTCGGGTCGCAGTGCATTGTTGTGGCTATAGACGCAAAACAAATTGATGGGAATTGGAAAGTACATTTGGTGGGAGGGAAGCAGCCTACAGAATTAGATTTATTTGAATGGGCAAAAGTAGTGGAAAAGCGCGGCGCAGGAGAAATTCTTTTTACATCAATGGATCACGACGGAACCAAAAATGGTTTTGCGAATGAGGCCTTGGCGAAACTATCTACCGAACTGAATATTCCTATCATAGCTTCCGGCGGCGCGGGAAAAATTCAACATTTTACTGATGCCTTTATTGAAGGAAAAGCAGATGCAGCTTTGGCCGCCAGCGTTTTTCATTTTAAGGAAATTACACTTACAGATTTGAAAAGCGAATTAGAAAAGAAGGGAATTGCGGTTAGAACGACGAAGGACGGGTTTTAATTAATAATTACTAATGCAGAATGTATTAAAATAAACTAGAAAAAATAAAGGGATGAAGATAGATTTTACCAAATATAGCGATGGACTCGTTCCAGCAATCATTCAGGACAATATAACCAACAAAGTACTTATGCTCGGTTATATGGACGAGGAAGCTTTCTTGAAAACAAATCAGTCAAAGAAGATAACTTTTTTCAGCAGAAGTAAGCAAAGACTTTGGACCAAAGGAGAGGAGAGCGGCAATTTTTTAGAACTTGTCTCTATTTTTGTAGATTGTGATAATGACGCCATTCTTATAAAGGCAAATCCTAAAGGGCCGGTCTGCCACAAGGGAACAGATACTTGCTGGGCGGAGGAAAATGTTTCGAACTTTGGATTTATTTCAGAATTGGAAAATATTATAGCTGATAGGAAATCGAATCGGGAAAATGAAGCTTCCTATATTTCATCGTTATTTCGAAGTGGCATCAACAAAATTGCTCAAAAAGTAGGCGAGGAGGCAGTAGAAGTAGTAATTGAAGCAAAAGACGAGAATGATGATTTATTCTTAAACGAAAGCGCCGATTTGCTTTTTCATTATTTAATATTGCTTCAGGCGAAAGGGTTTACATTAACCGATGTGGAGAAATTACTTCGCCAGCGCCATAAAGCGGAATAATATTTATACTTTTTCCTACCTTTAAAAAATAATACAGTTTTATGGCCGCACGAAAAAGAAAGAAACCCCAAACCACCAAAATTGAACCGAAAAGGGCCAGAAACCTTTCCCCAGGAACGGTAAGCTATACAGGTAAAAAAACCACCACCGTTACTACGCTGGATATAATTGATTATTCAAAAGAACATTACCATCGGTTTGAGACCAACAACATACAGGAAGCCTTTAATTATGAGGATTCTACCAACATAACATGGATAAACGTAAATGGTCTTAGCAATACTGACGACATTATTACCCTTGGTAACCATTTTGAACTCCACCCCCTAATTCAGGAAGATATTGTAAGTACCTATCAGC
Organism: uncultured Aequorivita sp.; assembly: GCA_963974165.1. Classification (GTDB taxonomy): domain Bacteria; phylum Bacteroidota; class Bacteroidia; order Flavobacteriales; family Flavobacteriaceae; genus Aequorivita. The sequence continues at coordinate 441 of CAXBDO010000331.1, read as the reverse complement.
GGCCCAAGATAGACGAATATGAAGACTATCTTTTTATCGTTTTTAAAATGTTGCACTATGATGATGAGCAGCTAACCAACGAGCATATTAGCATGGTAATGGGCAAGGATTATGTGTTGATATTTCAGGAAGCGGAAGGCGATGTGTTTGGCGATCTAAGGGAGCGTCTGGAGCACGGAAAGGGCCGTATTCGCGGGATGGGGTCAGACTATTTAATGTTTGCCATTCTCGATGCCGTGGTAGATAACTATTTCACCGTGGTTGAATTTTTAAGCAATAAGGTTGAATTGCTGGAAGATAAACTTTTCGATAACAAGGAAGACCCAAATATTACGGAGGAAATTCAGGAGTTGAAAAAGGAAATCCTTAAAATTAGAAAAGCGGTTGTTCCCTTACGGGAAGTTGTTAACCGTTTGGAAAAAATAGAATCGCCACTTATTG
>CAXBDO010000330.1:0-2991 GCA_963974165.1 uncultured Aequorivita sp. | reverse complement strand
CGCGGACAAAAAGTGAGTTTTGTGGGCCGAAATGGGGAAGGAAAATCTACAATGATTAAAGCCATTATGGGCGAAATTGATTTTGAGGGAACTTGCGCTTTGGGCCACAACGCCAAGGTTGGGTATTTTGCCCAAAATCAGGCTGCCCTTTTAGATAAGGACCTTACGGTTTTCCAAACTGTAGATGAGGTTGCCAAAGGCGAAATTAGAACCCAGATTAAAAACATTCTTGGCCGCTTTATGTTCAGTGGCGACGATATTGACAAAAAAGTAGGGCTGCTTTCGGGTGGAGAAAAAACACGCCTGGCAATGGTAAAGCTGTTGTTGGAACCGGTAAATGTTCTAATTCTCGATGAACCTACAAACCACTTAGATTTAAAATCGAAAGATGTATTAAAGGAAGCCTTGCTTCAGTTTGATGGCACGCTTATACTGGTTTCCCACGACCGCGATTTTCTGCAGGGTCTTTCTGAAAAGGTATTCGAATTTAAGGATAAACGCGTAATCGAGCATTTTGAAAGTATAGACGATTTTCTTCAGCGCAATAGAATTGAAAATTTAAAGGAAATTGATTTAAAAGTGTAGTTTTTATTTCAGTTGAAATTATAATTCTGGGCGATTAAAAATTGTTAATATTGAATTTATAAAATTTCAAAATAACCGCAAATATTGTGTTCTTTTCAAAGTAAATTGTTTTCGTATAAAATGTAAAGATTTTTGAAGCAATGCATATTGAAATTTTGTCCCTTAAGGTATAATGTGGGCGCTTTTTTAATTTTTTAAAGGTAGATGAAAAGAGAAACAAAAAGTTCGGATACAGCTAGCGGAGAAGCGTTGCGGCTAGCTGATGAAAATCTTAAAAGCGAGCACACATTTAAGGCACTTGTTGAACATTGTACAGATGGTGTTGGCATTCTCTCTGAAGAGGGCAATTTTTTGTACCACACGCCTTCCGTTGAAAATCTTTTGGGCTATACTGCCGAGGAAATTTCAAAAAGCAATGTCTTTGATTTGGCGCATCCCGATGATGTTGCATCATTGACTCTGGCCTTAAGGTCAGTTTTGGCCAGTTCTGGCATGACTATTAAAGGCCACACCGGCCAACTGCTTCACAAAAATGGATCGTGGCGCTGCCTAGAATCTACATTTAAAAATATGCTTCACGATCCTTCCGTAAAGGGGATTGTTTTTAATTTTAGTGATATAACCGAGCAACATCTGGCCGCAAAAAAATTGCATCGCCTTAATAGGTTATATACGTTTATCAGCCAAATTAATAAGGCAATTTCACTTGCCTCAAGCGAGCAGGAATTTTTAAAAGATGCGTGCAATATTTCCATAGATACGGGTAAGTTTAAAGCTGTTTGGATTGGGAAAGTAAACCCCGATACTGGCCAGATTGAAATGTTGGAGCAGGCAGGAATGTCTTTCAAGAACGCAATAAATTATACAGACATTGCAACAGATTATCGGGAGGCACAAAGGCAGGTTTTGTTGAGAGGAAATAGTTTTGTTTGCAATACGGCCGACTGTAATACCGCGGCTTTGGAAATGGGCTTTGGCTCTTTTATAGTTTTGCCGCTTAAAAAGCAGGATTCGGTTGTAGGCACCTTTAATTTATTCGCGGCCGACGTTAATTTTTTCACCTCCGAAGAAACTAAATTGCTGGAAGAGGCCACCCAAGATTTATCGTATGCGCTCGAAACATTGGAGCGACTGGGTAAAAAACGAAAAAGGGTTCAAGCACTCCAAAAAACCGAGGCAAACCTTCAGGCCATTGTTAATAGTACTTCCGAAGGATTTATTCTTACCGACAAGGACGGAACTGTTTTAGAATTTAACAATTATGCAAAAAATACCGTCTATCTAAATTCCCAGGCAGACCTACGGAAGGGAAAGCTGTTCTTTGATTTGTTGCCACAAAGTAGAAAGGAAGAATATAAGGCACATTTCCAAAAAGTGTTGTGGGGCGAAACGGTAAATTTTGAAATCAATTATAGTGAAGCGTGGTTCAGCTTTACTATTTCTCCTGTTTACAATATGGAGATTATTGAAGGTGTTTGTGTTTCCTATAAAGAAATTACGGAGAAAATACTGGCAGAAAATAAATTAAGGGCAAGCGAATTATTCAACAAAGATATTCTGGCTTCCTTAAGTTCGCACATAGTAGTTATTGAGGCGAATGGCACCTTGGTTGCCTTCAATAAAGCGTGGGATGATTTTGCAAGGGAGCAAAACCCCAACACCCACCCCGAAGTTGCCGTGGGCAGCAATTACTTTTCTGTTTGCGAAAATGCCATTTTATTGGAAAAGGAAGAGTTGGAACGCACTAAATTAGGAGTTTCCTCAGTCTTAAATAAAGTAAGCCCTTCTTTCCAAATGGAGTTTACCTGCCGCCATAATAACCATGAACAGTGGTTTTTGTTGAACGTGTTGCCATTTGGGCAAGATGATTCCAAGGTGGTAATTTCACACCAAGATATAACGGAGCGAAAAATAGCCGAAAATACGCTGAGCAATACTTCTGTCGAGCTTCAGAAAACACTTTCTGAACTCAATAAAATATTGGATTCTTCCCTAGATGTTATTTGCACCATTAATTCAAATTCAGAATTTGTAAATGTAAATATCGCTTCCCTATCAGTGCTTGGCTATTCGCCCGAGGAACTTATTGGCACCAGTTTTATGAATCTGGTGTACGAGAAAGACGTAGAAATAACCCGCCAAGTTGCCGAAAACATATTTGATGGCCACCACATGCCCGTGTTTGAAAATAGATATGTCCACAAAAATGGGAGGATTGTTCCCTTATTATGGTCTGTTCATTATGTGAAGGAGCTGGGTCTTGTTTATTGCATAGCAAAAGATGTTACCGAGAAAAAGAAGCTGGAAAAAGCAATTGAAAATGAACGCGACCAGTTTTACGATATGCTCCTAAAAGCTCCTTCCGCCATTGGAATGCTAAAGGGTGCAAATCATGTATTTGAAATG
>CAXBDO010000329.1:0-2998 GCA_963974165.1 uncultured Aequorivita sp. | reverse complement strand
AGCTGTTAATATTTCATCTTTGTAGGATGCGTCCAATCCAGAAACAAAATCGATGTTTCCTTGTGAAAACTGTAAAAACTCACTTTGTTTATCGGGTAGAAATGAAATTGACACCGCCTCCAAATAAGGCAGCTTTTCCCCATTTTCATCACGTTCAAAATAAAGTGGATTCTTCCTTAAAACCAACTTTACATTCTCTTCCCATAATTTAAATTGAAATGGTCCTGTACCTACTGGATTTCTTCTAAATTCGTTCCCGTAATATTCCACAGCTTCCTTAGGCACGACTGAACAGTAGCGCATAGACAATAAGCCCAAAAATGCCGGAAACGGTTGTTTTAATTGTATTACAAAAGTATGGTCGTTTTCTGCCCAATAGCTTTCCACATAATTCATCACCCAACTGCCCGATGAAGCAATTTTTTCATCCGTAAGTCGGTTAAAGCTGTAAACAAAATCTTCTGCTACAACTTTTCGCGTATAACGCGGTTTGTTATGTTCATTCTGTGCAAATGCTTTGTCTTGATGGAAAAAAACATCATCCCTTAAATAAAACGTATAGGTATAAGTTGAATCGTTAATTTCCCAACGTTTGGCGATATCTGGTTTAATATTTAAAGAATCGTCCAATTGCACCAAGCCATTGTAAAGCTGATTGTCGGGCCAAATAGCCTGCGGATTACGGGCGAAGGCGGGGTCTAGAGTTGGGATGTTTCCGTGTTCATTATAGCGGAAAACCAAGTGGTCGCGGTCTGTTTCTTCCCTGTTTTTACAAGAAAAAATCGTTAAAAGAATGGGAATAAATATAAGGAACCTAATCATCTAAATTTTTTACCACAAAGGCACGAATATATGGGTTTATTGTTTCTTTTTCGACTGAAATACTAAAGTTTGAATACAAAAATAAGTGTTCGGGAATAATTCGTGCATTCGTGGCCAAGAGTTTGTATTTTTGTGCCCTCGTTTGCCAAAAATACAATAATGGACGCACCAAAAAAAGTCGCTTTTTACACACTTGGTTGTAAGCTCAATTTTAGTGAAACCTCTACCATCGCCCGAAATTTTGAAGGCGAAGGTTTTCAGCGCGTAGATTTTTCTGAAGAAGCTGATATCTATGTAATTAATACCTGTAGCGTTACCGAAAATGCCGATAAACGTTTTAAAACTATTGTAAAACAGGCGCAGAAAATAAATCCAGAAGCCTTGCACCATTCCTTTGGCACGCGGTATTTCGCGCAGCGATACCTTGGAGAACGTATTGCAGAATGCAGCGGATATTTCGGCACAGGGAATTAAAGAAATTGTTTTAACCGGTGTAAACATTGGCGATTACGGCAAAGGTGAATTCGGAAACAAAAAACACGAGCACACATTTTTAGATTTGGTGAAAGCTTTAGATGAAGTGGAAGGAATTGAAAGACTTCGAATTTCTTCAATTGAACCAAATCTTTTAAAGAATGAAACGATTGAGTTTGTGTCGAAATCGAAAACATTTGTGCCGCATTTTCATATTCCGCTTCAAAGTGGGAGCAATGCTATTTTAAAACTGATGCGCCGAAGGTATATGAGTGAACTGTATACCGAACGTGTGGCAAAAATTCGTGAAGTAATGCCGCATGCCTGCATAGGCGTAGATGTAATAGTTGGTTTCCCTGGCGAAACAAACGAACATTTCCTGGAAACCTATAATTTTCTGAATGAATTGGATATTTCGTATTTGCACGTTTTTACCTATTCAGAAAGAGATAATACGCCTGCCGCTGAAATGGAAGGTGTAGTGCCAATGAAGGTAAGGAATAAACGCAGCAAAATGTTGCGCGGCCTATCGGTTAAAAAAAGAAGGGCATTTTACGAAAGCCAATTGGGAACAACCCGAACGGTATTGTTTGAAGGGGAAAACAAAGAAGGGTATATACACGGGTTTACAGAAAACTACGTAAAAGTAAAAGCACCGTGGAATCCTGCATTGGTAAATACCTTACAGCAAATTGAATTGGTGAAAATTGATGGGGATGGTTTAGTGCGGTTTAAAGAATTGGAAACCGTCTTGGCTTAGATATTAATTCCTACTGGCAATAAATCTTTATATTTTCTTCGGTTCTTTCTCATAAAACCTGCTATTTCAGGACTCGTAGGCACCAGACTTATACCTCGATTTTTCACCTCGTCGAACACAGCTTTTATAAATATTTCCCTAAAACCTTGTTCTTCTAGGTCTGGGGGCATTTCGTATTTGGTAAGAAAAATTTTTCTGTCTTGCAGCGCATATTCAATACGTGCCATATTATCGCCTATTTCGAGCTCGAACTGTCTTAAAAATTCGTTATCTGTAATTTCTACATCTTCTATCATATGAGGGTAATTAATTAGGAAATGTGTATCGGGAGTAAAATTCTAGCGAAGTGATAATTTTAAAGGAATGCGATGAAATATTAAAAAACATTTTATTTAAAAACTCTTGATTTTTCAGCTTAATTTCCAAAGTAAATTATGGCTGAATTATTCAGTTGACAAGAACCGTTATATAATTCTATCTTTGTCTCGTAAAATTACGAATAATCTTTGGGCTTTGGCATTTTCTTCACAAAAGACTTATGAACACTGAAAAAATACATATCTACTTTGTTCCGGGCATGGCTGCCGGAAGCGAAATTTTTAAAAATATATCGTTTCCTGAAAAGTACGAAATACACATTTTGGAATGGTTGATTCCCGAGAAGGGCGAGGCACTTACCACTTACGCCCAAAGAATGGCCAAACTTGTAAAGGAAGAGAATGCAATTTTGATTGGGGTTTCTTTTGGCGGGGTAGTGGTTCAGGAAATGAACGATTTTTTAACCCTGCAAAAACTAATAATTATCTCTAGCGTAAAAACAAAAAATGAACTTCCTAGACGCATTAAAATAGCCAATTTAACCAAGGCCTATAAACTTATACCTACCAGCCTAGTGCTTAGTGTAGACGATTTAACGAAGTTCTCCATAGGTCCTAAAAGCAA
>CAXBDO010000328.1:0-3025 GCA_963974165.1 uncultured Aequorivita sp. | reverse complement strand
ATTTGTAGCAAGGGAGAGCTTTTTAAACCGCTTTATTTTTGGGTCGGACACTTCAAATATTAGCTATGGTTCCCGCGTACCGCTATTAGTACTTCCTGAATAGTTATTAGAAAAACTACTTTACAATTAGAAGATTATTTTTCTCGAGGGTGCGTACCAAGGTTTTTATATAATCGCGAATGGTAGTCGCTGCTTTTGGTGGATCTACAATATCAATCTGCGCCCGCCAAACTAAATCGCGTTCCTTTTCTGAACAGAGGCAATATAAAGGGGTTTCGGTATTGTAAACGGGATAATCCTCAATTTGTTCGTTACCATGAACAGGCCTATTTTGGTTATAATAGTCGTTGAAGGATTCAAAGGATTTTATAAGATTTCTGTATGATTGTACTACGGTAACTTTGCTCTGCTGCCCTGTAATTTTAGAAAAAAGCACAGCATCAAAACCGGCTTCCATCAGTTGTATTTTTAGATTCGCCAAATTTTCTTCAGACTGGTCTATTTCATAGATTGGCTCTTCAAAATAATCGCTGCTTTTTACCGCCATTATATTTTCTGCCATTAAGGCATTCACTAAACTGTATTCAAACTGTCGCTGTAAACCGCCATCTGGAGTTAAACCAATTACCAAAACTTTGTTGGCCTGAAAATATGGGTGTTCCGCATTAACGTATTCATCAACCAAACGGCTGCTGGAACAACTAGATAACAGTTGAAAAATAACCAAAATCGGAACTATTGTTTTCATTTCGTTTTTATTTTACTGCGCAGTCCGAGAGGATGCCTTTAAATCATAATTTCTTTTATTTCAAATAATTGTGGAATATGCACCTTCCAACCATAATTATTTTCAAGTTTCATTTTTAAGGCTTCTTGGGCTTCGGCTTCCCCGTGAATTAAAAAGGTTTCTTCTGGTTTGTTTTTAATGTTACTCGCCCAATCTAACAGCCCTTGCTGGTCTGCATGTGCCGAAAGACTTTCAATATGGTGTATTTCCGCCTTTACCGCATGCATTTTTCCGAAGAATTTTAACTGTTTTGCCCCTTCAAGCAAATCGCGGCCACGAGTACCTTCGGCCTGGTAGCCAACCAACAAGATTGTGGTGTTCGTTTTGTCTATCAGTTGTTTTAAATAGGTTAAAACCCTACCGCCGGTTACCATACCACTACCAGCTATTACTACTTTTGGCTGCGGATTGTCTATGGTTTTCCAAGTGTCTTTATAGGAAGTAATAATGCGCATTCTATTGTTCATGGCGTTAAAATCTTTCATCGGCATTTTGTGCCAATCGGGAAAGTTCTGAAATACCGAAAGCACATTATTGCCCATGGGGCTATCAATAAAAATTGGGATATTCGGAATTCGGTTTTCATTGTATAATTTCCAGAGCAAAAACATAAGTGTCTGTAAGCGTTCTACCGCAAATGATGGAATTATTAAATTGCCCCTGTTGTGAATGGTCTTGCTGATGAGCTCCACAAGTTTTTCCGAAACACTTTCCTGGGGATGAAGTTTATCGCCATAAGTGCTTTCAATAAATAAATAATCGGCGTTCGCTGGTTTTTCTGGGGGAAAAAGCAACAAATCCTGCTCCCTGCCAATATCGCCTGAAAACACAAAGGTTTTTCCGAAGATCTCAAGTTCTATAAAGGTAGCGCCGATTATATGGCCATTATAGCGAAATCTACATTTAATATGTTCTGAAATGGGGAGCCATTGGTCTCTTTCTTCTGCCATAAAAAAACCCAACGTTGCCTCTGCTTCTTCCAAACTATAAAACGGTTCTGCCTGGCTGTGTTTTGAGTATGCTTCCGCATTCGCCTTTTCTGCTTCCTCTTCGTGAATTTTAGCGCTATCCAATAAAATTATCTTCGCTATTGCCAAGGATGGTGCAGTTCCTATAATCTTGCCGCGGTAGCCTTGTTTCACCAAGCGCGGCAAATAGCCAGTATGGTCTAAATGCCCGTGGGTGAGTAAAACAACATCTATGGTCGAAACATCTATTGGCAATTGTTCCCAATTTATTTGGCGCAATTCCTTTAAACCTTGAAACATTCCGCAGTCTATCAAAATATTTTTTTCGGATGTTTCTATCAAAAATTTAGAACCAGTAACTGTTCCCGCTGCGCCTAGAAAATGTATTTTAAGTAATTGCATAGCTAGTTGTTTTTGCAGAGGAATTCAATTTCTTCTAAAATCCGGATTTTTCGTCTATCTGAAATTCCTAGATTGTCCAAGTAAAAATGGTCGTCCATCAATTGTTTGCAGAGCACCACATCGCGACTTAACAGAAATTGCTTCTCTCGCTGGCTGAGTAAGGTAGAAACGGTTATAGGATAAAGTCCTAAGCGATCTATGCGATCCTTGAGGCCATTATCTTTCGGAAAATCCCAACTTAAAAGATAAAGCCCTGCACATTTGCCATATTTTAAAGCATCTTCCGTAAATCGGGTATTTGTAACCACCCAACCTTCGTTTGGCTTTTCACTGTTGGCTTTTTCGCCATAAAAATTTAAAATATCGCGATATCGAGAATGTATATACAGCGGTATTTTTATATTGCAATTCCGGCCTTCATCGCTATGGAATTTACATTCAGCAACTATATTTTGACCATTTTTTTGGGCTACTACGTCTACTTCGTGGGTAACGCATTTCCCTTGTAAAAACTGTCCGGTCTTCACTTTATAGCCACTGAAAATAAGTAGTGCACCTACAAACTTTTCAAATGGAAAACCAGTGGGGCCCAACTCATAAATTGCCTTCTTTAATTTGTATTTGGAAGCAAACCCACGCTTGTGCTTTTTAAGAAGCGCAAAGGCGCGATTATAAATTTCCTTGGTGGAAATGCCTTGGTAAAGCTCATCGCGAACATTGGCGGCAATTTCATCAACAACCTCATCCTCCGCGCCACTTTTACGCAAAGAATATTTTAGTTTTTCAATTGAAAACTCAACTCGCTTCCCGGAATGTTTTAAAACTTCTACCACCATTTAAATTTTAGGATTACATTCTTAAATATGAA
>CAXBDO010000327.1:0-3032 GCA_963974165.1 uncultured Aequorivita sp. | reverse complement strand
TTGTTATACCGGAAGGAAAACTGTCCGTCTGCCCCGCTTAGCTTACGTACCGCCCATAGGGCAATATAATCTAAATAGGCTATGCTGGAAGGGTTACCTCCATTATTATATACCAGATCTACCTTAACGGTTTCACTAATTGCGGGAATTTCCTTGTAATAATCATCTAAATCTAACAGGCCGCCCACTCCCAATCTTCGAAAAGTAACAGGATCTAATGTGGTACTGTTGATTGAAACCGCCATAGATGTTTCACTCTCAGACGCGGCAGCGGTTTTTATGGTAAGCCGCATAGGTTTGCCGGCCACTATATTTGGAAACTGAAATTCAAAACTTTGTTCGCTTTCGATATCAAACCTGTTTCCGAACCATTTTCTCCCCAACTTGGTTGGACTTTCTTCATCCTTTTCATAAAACTTATAATCGTCAAATTCAGCAATCGTAAAATCTACAGCGCCTGTGGGCTCAACCATTGCGCTTACGCGTCTTCCGGCACTTCCATCTGCAGTTACATAATAATATGAGTCATCGCTATACGGATTTAAATTAGAATCATTTTCAGCCACATACCCTTCAGTGCTGGTTCCATAAAACAATATATAATCGCCGCTATCAAAAGACCCGTCTTCTTCCCCAACCACTTGAATGGCATTTTCGGGAAGGTCAAAAAATTTATTTTCCTCATTTAATAAGGGCATAGATTTTCCGCCGAAGCCATAAATCTTTAAATTCCGCGGATTAATGCCATCTGTATTCATTCCTAAACTATTCAGGAAAGATTTATCGACCTTATAAATACCGTTTTTATCTACTTTAAATTTAAACCACTGCCCAGTTGCAAGCACTGAATTTGTAATATCCGGCGTATAATCTGTGCATGCTGCTTTGTAGCGATAGTCAACATCAAAGGATAGCACTTTTTGAAAACCAGAGCTGGTTTTAACTATAGGCGAAAGTTTTAAAATTGTAAAGAATTTCTCCCTGCTACGGCTGCTGCCAATGCTGTAAACAAGCTTATTAGGCACCAAATCTGTATCTATCTGGTTCAATTCGGCAGTAGAAACCGACCCGTAGCGTACATTTAAAAGCTTTACGGAATTATTGTCGGCATAATTGGCATCCTCCCATTTTGTTTGGTAGGTTACTACATCCTTATTCAATTGAAGTTTTAACGAAGCCAATGCCCGTTGTTTTGCAGAAGCTGGAGATTTGTTGGCTCCAACTGTATTTGCCGATAGATTGGAGTCGCCCCAATCTATTGTAATATTTTTAGTTTGTGCCGTCCCAAAAAGGGGAATGGCTATCAAAATAATAAGAAGTATCGCTTTTTTCATTAGTAACAATAACGCTTCAAATATACACTTAGTATGGCGCATTTTTTTTAACATTTTCTCGAGAGTTGCATTAGGATAATAATTTTAAAACTAATACGTTTGCATTCTGGACTGGTCGTAAAACCCATAAAAACCCGAGAGCGCAATATTAACAAAATATTATTGTGTTTTTATCGTTAATTACTATATTGCGAACCCAATTTTATCATATTTGAATCTATGATGTTAAGAAAAAACCTAACACTAAAGCTATTTGTTACTTTAATAGCAGCCACACTCTTAGTTGGTTGCAACAAATCCAGAGACTATAAAGACAGTTCTCGAGCCACCGGTTGGAAAATGAACGCCAAAGAAGGAGGCTTTCAGTACAATCCCAAGAACAAAGAACAAGAAACAGGCCCCGGCCTAGTATTCGTAGAAGGAGGTACTTTTACCATGGGTAGAGTGCAGGATGATCCAATGCACGATTGGAACAACTCACCAAACCAACAACACGTTCAGTCTTTTTATATGGACGAAACTGAGGTTACAAACTTAATGTACCTTGAATATCTAGATTGGTTGAAAAAAGTTTTTCCACCATCAAATGAAAATTACAGAAAAATATACGAAGGCGCAGTGCCCGATACTCTTGTTTGGAGAAACCGCTTAGGTTTTAACGAGGTTATGACCAATAACTATTTACGCCACCCCGCTTATGCAGAATATCCTGTGGTAGGTGTTAGCTGGATACAGGCTGTTGAATTCAGCAACTGGAGAACAGACCGTGTAAACGAAATGGTTTTGGAATCTGAAGGTGTTACTGCCCGAAATGCAAGATACGATGTGGAGCCAGGCGAAACTTTTAGCACTGAAACCTATTTAAATGCACCAACATTAACCTACGGGGGTAACGATTCAATTACTCGTGGAGGTAAAAAATCTGAGTCTATTGCGAAAAGAAGCAAGGATAGCACAAACTTATATATTCAACTTAAAGATGGTTTATTAATGCCAGCTTATAGACTTCCTACTGAAACAGAATGGGAATACGCGGCACTTGGCTTAGTTGGTCTTCGTAACTATAACGCCTACAGAGGTAAGAAAAAATACCCTTGGGAAGGTCAGTACACCCGTTCTGGAAAAAGAAGATCGCGTGGAGACCAAATGGCTAACTTTAAGCAAGGTGACGGTGATTACGGTGGAATAGCTGGATGGAGTGATGATGGTGCCGATATTACTGCACAAGTGAAGTCATACGAACCAAACGATTTCGGTCTTTATGATATGGCCGGAAATGTTGCCGAGTGGGTTGCCGATGTTTACCGCCCAATAGTTGACGACGATTTTAACGACTTTAACTATTACCGTGGAAACGTTTACACTAAAAATGCCATTGGCAAAGATGGAAAGGTGAAAATTGTTACTATGGACTCAATAGTTTATGATACTTTGAGCACTGGAAAGGTAATAGCACGTAACTTACCTGGTGAAATACTTCAGGTACCGGTTGATGAAAACGAAACTTATTTAAGAACCAACTTCTCCCAAAGTGATAACCGCGATTACAGAGATGGCGATAAGCGTTCTTCACGTTATTACCAGTCATTTGCTGATGAGGTAGATGAAAGTGGTGATGGTTCAAACCGTATGTATAATTCTCCTGTTCAAAAAGTATATGCAGACAGTACAGGATCATTAGACCGCCAATACGATAAA
>CAXBDO010000326.1:0-3048 GCA_963974165.1 uncultured Aequorivita sp. | reverse complement strand
TGGCGAATTGGGAGTTTGGATGTCGTTCCCAATAGCCGATTTGCTTTCAACCGTTGTAACGGGTTATTTTTTGAATCGGGAAATTAGGAAGACGCTGAAAGATTCAAACTGAAATTTTAGTATATTTAATTACTAATCTTTTAATTATGAAAAAATTTTTACTTCTTTTCACATTTGGTTTTTCAGTCTTCGCCTCCATTGCCCAACCGGCAGGGCTGTTAAATGAGACTTTCAATTTAAAGCATATTGAAACTGACGATCTTTATTTTACCCCAAATGGCGAATTACCTAATTTAACAATTTATGATACTTCGGGCGATTATTTTGTTGAAGCCAATGGAATATTCAACGTGTTGAATGCTGAAGCAATTTTTAGCGCAAATACTATAACTTTGAGCGGATGCAGCATTACCCTTCACTCTTGCGTAGAGCCAAATTGTTACTATGAAGATTTATATTTCTACGATATTCTAACTACTCAAACATTAGAGTCTAAAACTTTCACATATAGTTATTGGGAAAATAACGGCTATAAATATCTATCGTTAATAGACACAGATTTTAATTGGGCATATTTTAGTACAGAACCCGCTCCCGTACCAGATCCCAGATTATTTAAAACTTGGTATCTGTATAAGACGGAAGCAGATCTTGAAGATCCTGTTTATTATCCTGGTCCCAATCCGCCACAGATTACCATTAACCCAGATTTCACCTACACGGGTATAGAAGGCTGTGCCACCATAAGCGGCGACCTTATTTTAGGAAATGGAGAAGGTTATGAGTTTAGATTACAATCTCAAAATTATTTACAAGATGAAAGTAATTGTCCACCCGGCCCTGTAGATTATGCCTTATTCGATCTAATGCATAGAAATCCTCCTATGGGTTGTATTTTATATTACGGTACCAATGGGGACGAATTGCTGGAGTATGAAACCTACGGTGGTTTTATTTCCTATTTTTCCAACCAGTTGTTGGCTACCAATGAAAATGGTTTGGCCAATTTAAAGATTTATCCAAATCCCGTCCAAAATAAATTGATTCTTCAATCGGTAACAAATGATTTCGATTCTGTTTCTATCGCAGATTTAAATGGTAGAATAGTACATTCATCAAAAAATTTGGTTTCGAATGAGATTGACATTTCAGCATTAAGATCTGGGATGTATTTTATAACCATCACTTCTTCCGAAGGAAACATCACCAAAAAATTCATTAAGAAATAGTTCTTTTGTAAAGGGGAAAAGAAAATATGGTCTATATCTCATCCATTTTCCACAGTAGTAGAAACCCAAACCAGAAACCCAAATAAGTTTACCTTTACCATTTATGGAAGCATACTACCCCTATATAAAATCACTTCACCTAATATTTGTAATTACTTGGTTTGCGGGGCTTTTTTACATTGTCCGCTTATTTGTATATCAAATTGAAGCCTCACAAAAACCTTCTCCCGACAAAGAAATTTTGGGCGACCAGCTAAAAATCATGGCTTCCCGCCTTTGGAATATAATTACCTGGCCAAGTATGGTCTTGGCACTGTTCTTTGGCATTTGGCTAATTTCGATGCGCATGTTTTTTGTGGCAGATGCGTGGATGCAGGTAAAATTGGCCTTTGTTGTAATCTTGGTATTTTATCAATTAAAATGTCACCAGATTTTTAAACAGCTTCAAAAAGGAGAGGTGAAATATTCTTCCAATTATATGCGCCTTTTTAACGAAGTGCCCACAATTATACTTTTTGCCGTGGTTTTTTTGGTTATTCTGAAAGACGGCACAAATTGGATTTATGGCACCGTTGGCATTATTGTATTTGCAATGATGCTAATGATGGGCTATAAAATCTACAAAAGAATTCGAGAAAGAAACAATTCATAATTCTGAATTTAGAATTCAGAATTAAAACGGTGTAATTATTGTTATCTTTCATTCTTCAAAATAATGTAAATGTACTTTTACAGAAAATCTCTTCGCACGCGTATTTTTCTATCCTTGTTTCTCTTGGTTTTGGGGGCTTCGGTGCTTATTGCCATTGTAACCGTTTTTCAATATAAGGAAGAGGCACAGGATTATCACCGCGACCGGTTGTTGCGGAAAGAAGCGGCAATTCGCGAAAACATAAACTACATTTTAAAAACAACTACTTATCCGGTAGAAACGGCACAAATTCCGCTCATCTTTAAGGATAAAATCTACGAGATAAAAGACATCCATAGCCTCGAAATATTTCTGTACGACCTTAACGGGAATCTTTTAAAATCGTCAAAACCCTCTTTTTTTAAGGACACCGTTTTGCCGAAGATGAACCAAAATGCGCTTAATCAACTTCAAAATTCGCCAACGAAGAGTTATATCAAGGAATTTGAAGAAGGCGGCCAAAAATACCAATCGTCTTACACTTACATTACCGACAGCTATTTTAAGCCATTGGCTATACTCAATCTGCCCTATATTGAAGATGACGGTTTTATAACCAAAGAACTTACCGAATATCTGTACAGGCTTGGTGTAGCTTACTTTTTTATGTTACTGGTTGCAACCATTATGGCGTATTTTCTTTCAAAATACATTACGCGCTCCTTAAAGGAAATTAGCGATAAACTATCGGGCACCCGTTTTGATACCCGAAATAAAAAAATCCATATTAGCGATACGCCCCAAGAAATTGCGGTGCTTATAAATAGCTATAACCAGATGATAGACGAGCTGGAAAAAAGTGCTGCCCAACTTGCTGCCAGCGAACGCGAAACGGCTTGGCGCGAAATGGCTAAACAAGTGGCGCACGAAATTAAAAATCCGCTTACCCCAATGCGGCTTACGGTACAGAGTTTTCACCGTAAATTTAATTGCGACGATCCGGATATAAATACCAAAATGACAGAGTACACCAATACTTTGCTTCAACAAATAGATACTTTAAGTTCTATTTCATCAGCTTTTTCAACCTATGCAAAAATGCCCGCCCAGCAGGACGAAACGCTGAATGTGGTTAAAATAAGTAAGTTGGCGCTAGATATTTTTAATGAAGATTATATTTATTTCTTT
>CAXBDO010000325.1:0-3052 GCA_963974165.1 uncultured Aequorivita sp. | reverse complement strand
GTTTGCGGAAAGCAACTGATAATCATCGTATGAAACGAGCTGATAGAAAGCAGCACGTTCATCCGGATCGTCATCTAATACCGTAGCGTCATTATAATCCAATTGAAGCACTTCACAATCCACAAAGAAGGGTGGTTTTTCCAAACCAACGTCTTCGTAATTAAAATAAATACGCTTTGAAGTCATAGAAGAAACTTCAAAGAAACCCAGTACTTTTTCACTTGTATTCGCCTCGGCAGTTATATTTCCGGCAACATAGCCCGGCTGACTTTGGGAAAGCAGACTTTCTACGCTGCCCAATTCCTTCACTATTTTATAAAAAGTAAAGGCCTCAACACTTTGCACGTATTGCTTCACCAAAATACTGTATCGTGTTTGGATTTTAGCATCGGTTTTGGCCAAGTATTTAATCGGAAACCGGAATACCCTATTTTCATTCAATTCGGTAGTAGAAGTTTGTACAATACCCGTTGAGTATTCAGTAGAATAGCAAATTTCCTCTATCTCCCGTGGGGTATAAACAACCTCATAAGTACCGCGATCAGGATCATAATTAACAATTTCAACATAATATGGCGACGGAAAAGGGGCTACAATTTTATATGTTTCCTCATATTCATATCTAAAATATTTGGCGCGACCGGTGGGATCTTCAGTGTTTACGAGAACTTGGGCTCCATCCTTGTCATCGGCCGTATTAACAACTCGCTCTGCATACACTTCGCTCATTTCAACCGCTGGTGGAAGGTTTACTGCAGTTGAAGTATACTGTTTCCCGTTTTGCGTTGTAATATTTAAGGTATAATTAATATTGGCTTCGGCCCTAAATGGGCTGTTCGAGATATAATAGTTGTTATCGTTGTCCCAAGAAAAAGCATAGCTATTTCCCAAACTGGAATTAACCACCACCGTTGCATTTGTTTCAAACAAAATCCCCGGATTCTCCAATGTTGAAGTTTTGCTCAATCTTACAATTTGGGGCTTTAGCTCATCGGTAATGGTACTTTCTACAACCAATACACTTTCAAAATCTACGGTCTCAATTTCATAAGGTTCGGTACAACCCCATTGTGTAAAGAGAAGAGCGAAAAGAACAGTATATAAAATCTTTATTTTCATCTTTTCTAAAACTTAAAATTATAGGTTATTGTTGGCACCGGAATTGAAAAAATAGAAGTTTTGTACGCTTTAATTTGTCCGTCGCCGTTCACAAAAAATACGGAGTACGGATTGTTCCTTCCCAAGACGTTGTAAACTGAAATATTTATAAAACTATGTGCCAGTTTGTTCAATTTATGGTTTCCTTCAATATTAACGCCTAAATCCAGTCTATAATAATCTGGAATCCGAAATTGGTTCCTATCGCTATACAACACCTGTTCTTCGCCAGCAAAAACATATCGGCCTATTGGGTAGGTAATCGGCCTTCCAGTTTGATACGTGAAATTTCCTGAAAAACTAAAGCGTTTGGTTAGCTTATAATTTGCCACCACTGAAAAATCGTGGGGCTTATCGTAGTTCGCCGGAAAAAATTCGCCATTGTTAACACGTTCCTGCATAAGTTGGCTGTCTAATTTTACCTGCGCGCGCGAATAGCTGTAACCAAAATACCCATTAAATCTGCCGCTATTCTTTTTCACTAAAAACTCCACGCCATAAGCCTTACCTTCACCTTGCAATAGTTCAGTTTCTAGATCATCGTTCAAAATTAACTGGGCGCCAATTTTATAGTCCAGCAAATCAGACATTGTTTTGTAGTATCCTTCCAGACTGAATTCTACATCCTTTCCAGGTAGATTTTTAAAGAATCCCAAACTGTACTGATTTGCGCGCTGTGGCGCAATATTTAAATCTGAAAGTTTCCAGATATCTGTTGGCGATTGAGTAGTATTTGTGGAAAGCAGATGTAAGTATTGAATAGTGCTATTAAATCCAACTTTTACAGACAAATCATTGCCCAATAAATAGCGGGCTGCAAATCTATATTCGGGACCGCCATAGGTTTCAATAACCTCATTTTTACCGTAAGTTCTTACTTCTACAATAGAACTCTCGCTTTTAGGCACGCCTTCCTCATAAACATTTTGGGTTGCTTCCCCTAGAGCCGCATAAACGGAATAACGAAGCCCCAAGTCCAGTAACAGATTTTTATTCACTTCATACAAATCTGCAAAGTGGACTGCAGATTCCAATCCTTTTTCGCGGTCCAAGGTTTTTGGATCTACATCTGAATTTTCACCTATGGGCATAATCGTTCCCGGATCGATAGAATATAATTTACTGCTAATACCGTAACTTAATTTGTGTTTCGCACTCAATTTATAATTGAGGTTCAATTTTGCCTGATATTCATTTAGCTCATACCCAAAATCAAAATCTTCGTTGGCGTCTGCCTCATAATTGATTCCGTACTTATATTGGCTGTTCACCAAAATAACTTCGGCCCTGCTCTTTTCACTGAAATTATGCCCGTATTTAAAGGAAATTAATCTGTTGTTATAATCAAAAATAGAATCGGAAGTTATGCTGAAACGGTCCTTGCTGTAATAAATAGTTCCTTGGATGGAATTATCGTTATCTATGTTATGCTTGTATTTTACAATGCCATCGTAAAATGAAGCTTCACTGTTTTTAAGTTCTTCTTGGTCTAAACTCTGTAAAATCCAATCGGAATAAGTAGCACGAAAACCTGCAATTAACGAAGCTTTTCCCTTTACAACAGGAAGTTCGACGGCCAGGTTTGCGGTTATGGGTCCCACGGAGCCTTCACCCTTAAAGTTCTCCATATCTCCCGATTTGGTTTCAATATCAAAAACTGAAGAAAGCCGGCCGCCATATTCTGCCGGAATACTGGCTTTGTATATTTCCAGACTGCCCGTAGTAAAAGGATTTACCGCTGAAAAGAACCCTAGAAAATGCGAAGGATTATAAAGTACGGCATCATCCAATAAAATCAGGTTTTGGTCGGCGCGGCCGCCACGAACGTTAAATCCACTGGAGCCCTCGCCCGTTGTTTTAATTCCGGGCATAGTAGTAGCAACTTTTAAAATGT
>CAXBDO010000324.1:0-3059 GCA_963974165.1 uncultured Aequorivita sp. | reverse complement strand
GGATGGCGTAAAAAGCAGAATAGAATCTACTTTTTTAATGAAGCGTACTTGTCTTTTATCGTTGCTTCTAATTTCCGATAATATTCTTTTTTTTCATTATTTAATTTTTGATCAAGTCTGAATATTTCGTCTACAATTAAAAGTAATTCGTCTTGAGGTAGGGGTAGAAATAATTTATTAAAATCAATATTTAATTCTTGACTTAATATGTAAATTTTATCCCATCCGCTCATAACTTCTGCACGTTCTATTCGTCCAATTGTTGTAGAAGTTGAATCAATAGCAGCAGCTAAATAATGTTGCGATATATCTTTTCTTAATCGATTTACTTTAAGAATACAGCCTATCTGGATATTTAATAATCCTAAATATTTCTTTTCATCCTCATTCATTAAGTAAAAGTTGTAATAAAACAGAATTTTATTCGATACATATTTGTATTGAATAGATATTTTATTATATTGCAGTCTATTTTATAAATTTGCGATTCTTCTAAAGCAAAAAATTAGAAGCACTCGCTTTGAATCTCGTATCAGAAAACTGGTAATTTTTTAAACCACGAGAGAATAAGCAAGATGCTCACGACCCGGGCGTGGGCTCTCTTATCTGTGGGAAGGCATACCAGTGCCACTGATACAATAAGTTGAGTTCCGCGCCCTTTTGTATTGGGCTTGGTCGGTTTTTCTTCCCTTAACTTTTCTTCAAAGCAATCAGTTTCCTTTAAGAAGCTTCGCAACTATGGTATTGAGTAGTTAACATTGAGTTGGAATCGTCACGTCTCATATCTCACCTCTCACGTCTCACGTCTCATTACAAAAAAAGACCCGCTCCCAGTTTTCGACGACCACGGAGCAGGCCAGTAGTTAAAACAAATTTAAACTTAACTAAAGCAAAATTATGAAAAATAATTTCAGGCGCAGCCTTGCGCTTACATTTACTTTTGCCCTCTTCTTAACTTACAACTCCCCAATTTTTTCACAGAACCTTCCACTAAAAACTGTTGGTGGTACAATTTCCGATGCAGACGGCCCGCTTAGTGGCGTCAACATCATGGTAAAAAACACTGCCCGTGGTAGTATTAGCGACCTACAAGGCAAGTATCAATTAGCCGCGACTGCCAATGATACTTTATTGTTTACTTATCTAGGCTATAAAACACAGGAAGTGGCGGTAGGAAGCAGCACTATTCTAAATGTTATTATGCAAGTGGATGCTACGGCTCTAGACCAAGTGGTTATTAATGCGGGCTACTATAAAGTATCCAATAAAGAAAAAACAGGCAGCATTACGCGTATTACTGCTAAGGAGATTGAAAACCAACCCGTCTCTAATCCATTGGGAGCTATGCAGGGGCGAGTGGCGGGCGTTGCCATTACCCAAACCACAGGCCTTGCTAGTGGGGGCTATGAAGTGCGTATTAGAGGCCAAAACAGTATTGCCGCGGGTAATAATCCGCTTTATATTATAGACGGCATTCCTTATGATTCCCAATCCATGGGCTATTCTAATGTAGGGGCTACTACTATCCCCGGAGGCAATATCAGCCCCTTAAGCCTTATAAACCCACAGGACATTGCCAGTATCGAAATTTTAAAAGATGCCGATGCCACCGCTATCTATGGTTCCCGTGGCGCCAATGGCGTAGTGTTAATTACAACCAAAAAGGGGAAGGATGGTAAAACTACCTTTAGTTTTAATACCTATAGTGGAATGGCGCAAGTTACTAAAACCGTAAAGTATATGAAAACAGAGCAATATCTGGCCATGCGCAGAGAAGCTTTTGCTAACGACGGCTTTACAGAATATCCAGTAGATGCGTATGATGTAAATGGCACTTGGGACCAAACCCGTTATACCGATTGGCAAAAGGAACTAATTGGTGGTACGGCCTACCTTACAAATGCCCAAGCAACAGTTTCAGGTGGAAGTGGCAATACCCGTTTCCTCTTAAGTGGTGCATATCACAAGGAAACTACGGTCTATCCACAGAATTTCGATTATGAAAAAGGTTCCTTCCATACCAATTTAGACCATACAAGTACAAACGACAACTTTCAGCTTTACTTTTCCGCCAACTATGCGAGTGAGCAAAATGACCTGCCGGGCATGGATATAATGTCGCTTACCCGTTTTTTGCCCCCAAATGCCCCGGCCTTATATGATGAAGCAGGCAACCTCAACTTCGAAAATGGCACTTTCGCTAATCCCCTCGCAGAACTGCAAGGAAAATATCTTACTAATAGAAAAAATCTTATCGCCAACACCCAACTCTCATATAAGTTATTTTCCAATTTTATAATACTCGCCAATCTAGGCTATACCACTACCAGCCTAAATGAATCGCGTACAAACCCTCATACCAAATACGATCCTGCCCTTGGCATTACAAGTAGCTATTCCTCTATTTATACCAATTCTGCCACTAAAGAATCCTGGTTACTGGAACCACAAATTAATTGGGATAGAAGTATAGGCCCGGCCGAACTGGATATATTGGTTGGTGCATCTTTCCAAAAACAGACGGATGATGTGCTTTCACACTTTGCGCGTGGTTTTGCAAGCAATAGTTTAATCTACAATCTTGCTGCTGCAAACACCCTGAATGTGCAGCGGGACGCCCTTACCGAATATAAATACCAGGCATTTTTTGGCCGGGTAAATTACAATATCGCGAATAAGTATATAATTAATCTCACAGGCAGAAGGGATGGTTCAAGCCGTTTTGGCCCCGGAAATAGATATGCCAATTTCGGCGCTATTGGTGCCGCTTGGCTTTTTGGTAAAGAAGCCTTAATATCAAAAAATCTCCCCTTCCTTAATTTTGGAAAATTGCGCGCCAGTTATGGCATTACGGGCAACGACCAAATTGGCAATTACCAATATTTGGAAACCTATAGTACTACCGGATCTCAATATGATGCTAACAGTGGTATAGCACCTACCCGTATCTTCAATCCGGAATTTGGTTGGGAGACAAATAAAAAATTTAGCGCAGCCCTCGAACTTGGGTTTTTAAAAGATAGGGTTAATGTAGTATTCGAGTATTACAATAATCAATC
>CAXBDO010000323.1:0-3062 GCA_963974165.1 uncultured Aequorivita sp. | reverse complement strand
ATAGACTCTTCTAACCTCATCGCGCAATTTATAATTGCCATTATTTTCAAAAAAATCTTTATATGAAGCGTACTCGCCTTGCACCCCTAACAATTTCTGGACGTCTTGGTGCTTGCCAAGTTTTATAAGGGGTTCGGTATACCAATCTTGTTTATTGGCAAACATGCTTAAAAGTACCTGATCTGCCGTTAAGCCTTTATACGACTCATTTCGGTGCACTTTTCGCATTAACTCCCGCGATAAAGTATGTACGGGTTTCATTCTCCCCTTAAAATCCTGAACCACCACGCTGCTAAACATTTCTGCGTGGGTTTCAGCCACAGCTTTTTGTACAATGTTGTCATTTTGTGCGCTTAGGGAAAAACTTGCCAATAGGGCGGCGATTACAAACGTTCCACTCTTGGCGCGGATGTTTTTTGTTTTCTGGATTAAATTATAAAAATGGGTTTTTTTGCTGAAGAGTGTCCAAATCATCCCCAGGGTTAAAAGGGCATAGCCAATATATGAAATGATTGTACCCCACCAATCGCTGTTTACGCTGAGGTAAGTTCCCTTTTCATCACGGTCAAAACTGGATTGAAAAAATCTATAGCCGTCATAATCCAAAATATTGTTCATATAAATACGGTAATCCATAACTGGGTTGTTGGAAGCATCAATTACAGTAACCTCGCTAGCATAGCTGGAGGCACTGTTGGTGCCGGGGTATTTGTCTAAAATGAAATCGTTCAATTTAATTTTAAACGGAACTGATATTTCCTTTGCGCCATATGAAGATGAAATTTGCAGGTCATTAAAGAAAAGGTTTGACGGATTGCCTTCCAAGCCTTTATTGCCGTAAACATAGGTTTCCTTCGTTTCACCATTAACTGAAATGTCTAAAACTACTGCCGTATTGCTATCATTTCTAACCTTTGGGTCTTTTGAAATAATTGAAGTTGTACCACTTTCCTGAAATTCTGAAAACACAAAATTGTTTCTTCCATCGCTGTAGAGAGTGCGCAAAAGCAAAGGTTTAAACGTACCATCCGGAATTAGGGTATCGCGTTTTTGGGTAGCCATAACAGTTTGGGTTACGGGCCTATTGAATTTAAACCAGATGCCATCATCGGGGCTGTACTTTAAATTTACCGCCTCAGGCATTTCCAAGTCCTTAAAATTATAAAGAACATTATCTATACGGCGCGTTTGCCCTTGTTGAATATAATATTCCTGCCGGCCGTTGGCTCCTCCAACTACCAGTTTAAGCGTGGGAAGCCCATCCATTTCAGAATCTACTAATTGCTGTTCGGGGTTGGGAATAAAATCCTTTACTGTTATTTCAATTAAATCGCTGCCAATTAAATATTCCTCTTTAAAATGATTATTTCCTAAGGAAGCGAACAATACCGGTTCATCAAAATTGTAGGTTTTTCCATTTTTGATTACTTCAAATTTCAAATACGTTTCGGCAGATAAAAATGAATTTGAAGTACCGTTTTCGCGTATATGCATTACTCCTTCAAAACCAAAATACCGCGTAACACCCGCACCAATTAGAATTACAATAATGGCAGCATGGAACATCAACAAGGCCCATTTTTTTTGTTGGATCATTCTAAACCGAAAAATGTTTACAATGATGGTCAGCCCAAATAAGGCTAATAAAAGTTCAAACCACCACGCCTTAAAAATTACTTTCTGGGCGGCACTGGTTCCGAAATCATTTTCAATAAAAGTAGCTATGCCAATGGCGGCTGCAAAGAGGATAAAATATAAACCCGCTGCACGGGTATCTACAAATGCATTTAATATTCTTTTGAGTTTCAAGATTACCGGTATTTCATTTTAGAATGAAAAAATACAAATATCTTCTAACTATTTAATGCTTTGTTTAAGAAATATGCTGAATTACTTCAATTGAATTGTGGTTAACAATAACGGCCTTAAAATTTCAAAGCGCTGCGATTAAAAGAAATTGCAGCGCTTTGATTGATGTTGTTTTATTCTCAATATAATCTTTACTGTCACACTATATTCCTTCCACAAAATCTAAAAAAACCTTTTTGTGAAATTCAAGATCCATATTGGGGGAGAGGGAGGCGCGAACAATATAATCTTTATCGCCTTCCTTGGTAGTTCCCTGGGTTGAGGTTGCTGGGATGGTCCAATAACAACCCTTCAGTTGGCCATAACTCACACAAAACTTACTCTCGTGGGGAATTTCCGTAATCATTAAATTAATCAATTTCAGATTTAAGGCACGTTTATAGGTTTCCCTTTCGGCATCGGTATTTCCTTTTGTGGGAAGGTCTAATGAAAAAACGGATGGCGTAAACCCTTGCGCCGCCAATTCTTCTGAAACAAAATTGATTTTTGCGGCGGGTAAAACTTCTTGTATGAAGTTTACAAATTCGCGGGTATTTTTATATGCGTCAATTATTCTTTGGTTCATTGAAGGTAATTGCCTCGCCAAGATTTCATATTGAAGTGGGGTAGCTTCATTGTCGCAAAGCGTTAAATGCGTTTCAATTTTCGCCATTAAGGCATTTGTTTTGGTGTTTCCAACCACATAGCCGGCGGTGCTTTGGCCGCCACTCGGGAATTTTGACCCACTGGCATATGAAATAGCCCTAATCGTAGAAAGTACTGCACCTTCCCCCAGAAAGTTATAATTGGGGCAAAAGGTTTGGTCCAAAATAAAAACGGGATCGATGGCAGTTTCACCACTTGCGGTTTTTCGCTCCTTACTTAAAACTTCTTTTAATTTAATTAGATTTGGAACCTCAACCCTCGGGTTTGTAGGGATTTCTGCAATTATATATGGAATTGCGTCTTCGTTAGCAATTTGGTCTAAAATGGTATCTATACTTTGCACCATTTCATTATCGCCATCCACAAGCAGGTCTACCACTTCAACATTATCCAAACATGCGGCAACACGTCTTGCTTGGTCATTTGTGCCGCCGTAACAATTTGGGGGGACAATAAATTTTATGGCTTTTCCTTTGTGGTTTTCTAAGGCATTGTGAACCAACCCCATCATAATTGCATATTGCACAGATAATCCGCTAGACCCAACC
>CAXBDO010000322.1:0-3078 GCA_963974165.1 uncultured Aequorivita sp. | reverse complement strand
AAATTCTTCGCGATTAGGTCGCGATAACTGTCCCGATGCTTTAATTAAGGCAGTGCGCTGCTCTTTTGGAATTTCAAAAATACGGTCTGTGTTATTATTTAAGTGTTCAAGAATAGCAATACATTTTGCTATTTCTTCAGCATTAATTTCTTGGGAAGCATTTAAAGAGGACGTGGAATTCGTCCTTTTTTCCATTTCATCGGTAGTTGAATTTTCCGTTTCAGAAACCCGTGTGGCCATAATTTAATTTTCGGCAAATATAGTCACACTTATAACGTGTGTAGCAATAATTTACAAATAGTGAAAATAATGAAGGCTATGGGTTTTCCAATTTCTGGGAAATTCTGTGAATTATAGAAAAAAATATATATTTATTCAATAATTTAAATTTTATGCAATGAAAAAAACATTACCTAACCACAAACATCAAATTTTATCTAATAAATTTCTTCTTGTTTTTCTCCTAATATTTATAGGAAATCAAATTTACGCACAATGTTACAGTAAAGTTGAAAAGGGCGCCTGGCATACGTTGGCAATTCAGGACGACGGTAAATTATTGAGCTGGGGCTTAAACCAACAAGGCCAATTGGGCATTGGCAACAATACTGATATGACAACACCCACTCAAGTAGGTACCGATAGCGACTGGAGATTTGCTGAAGGCGGACTCTCGCATACCGTGGGACTAAAAAATGACAATACACTTTGGGCTTGGGGCTTAAATGCCCAAGGACAATTGGGCGATGGTACAAATACAAATACCACCTTGCCTGTGCAGGTTAATGCAGATACCGATTGGCAGGCCGTGGGCGCTGGCAATTTTTTTACAGTTGCGTTAAAAACAGATGGTACGCTTTGGAGTTGGGGAATGAACGATCACGGCCAATTGGGCGATAATACCACAAATAATCGAAATATCCCGCAACAAGTTGGAGGAGATAACGATTGGGAGAGTTTTTCGGTAGGGCTTTTTCACGTATTGGCAATTAAGACAGATGGCACCCTTTGGGGATGGGGTCTAAACAATTACGGACAGTTTGGCGACGGTACAACCAACAATAGGCTGTTACCTACTCAAGTTGGCAGGAAATGATTGGAAGTTGGTTAGCGCAAGCTGGGATCATACTATTGCCCTTAAACAGGATGGTTCGTTATGGGCTTGGGGCAGCAATAATAAATCGCAGTTAGGGAATGGCACTTCCGGCAATACTCTTATACTATCACCAATCAGAATTGGCACCGATACCGATTGGGAGGATATAAAAACTTATTATCATCACAATCTTGCCTTAAAAACCGATAACACTTTGTGGACGTGGGGATACAACAATTATGGACAATTGGGAAATGGAACTACCGCCAACATTTCACAACCTACCTTATTCAATTCAAACAGCGACTGGGCAGCAACGGCAGTGGGAGGTTTTAATACCTATGCCGTTAACAATGATAATTTGTTATATGCCTGTGGTAAGAATGAATATGGCGAATTGGGCGATGGCACAATGATAGATCGATTGGAACCGGTAGTAATTGAATGCCCTGTATTGGCAACGGAAGATTTCAGCACAGCCCCGCAACTTCAAATTTATCCCAACCCGGCAAAAAGTAATATTCATTTCATTTCTTCCCTTAAAAATAATATTGAAAAGATTAGCATTATAGATCTTTCCGGAAAATTTATAGTGAAGGACCAACCGATGAAAAATGCGCAATTTAATATCGATTTTTTAGACGCTGGAGTGTATATTTTACAAATAGAAATGGAAGGGCATTTCTATAATAAGAAACTCATAAAACAGTAAGTAGCTTAACGGTTTAAATGCAAATATTAAACTTTTACTAAAGTCAACGCAGAATTATGATGGCGCTGTTCAAAACTGTATCTTCACGTAAACAAAAAAATGAACAACATGAACAATAAAGGAAAAGGAATTCTCGCATTGCTAGGAGTAGCAGCAGGCGCATTTGCATTTTGGAAATACAAAAATTTGTCGCCAGAAGAAAAGCAACGTTTAAAAGATAAAGCTAGCGAAACTGGCAATAAAATAAAGGAAAGAGCTGGCGAGGTACAGGATACTATTTCAGAAAAGTACGACCAACTTAAAAACTCTGCCAGTAAAGAGGCAAGTGATCTTAAAAAACAAGCCAACGATATGGCAAATTAAGGAATTTTAAAACAACCTTAAATAGAAAAAATCCCGCAAATTGCGGGATTTTCTATTTTTAGGGAGAATAATTAAGATTAAACCTTTTTAACCTTCACTGCATTCATTCCGCGCTGACCTTTTTCAAGTTCAAAGGTTACATTATCGTTCTCGGTAATTTCATCAATAATACCGCTAACGTGGGTGAAATACTTCTCGTTATTTTCATTGTCAATAATAAACCCGAAACCTTTTGAAGGATCGTAAAATGAAACTTTTCCTTTTCTTACTGGATCGAAAGCTTCACGATCGCCTTCTTCCTGCTTTGGAATACCCAAAATAATATCTTCGGCCTCCACTTCTACTTTCATGGATGGATCTGGCGGAGTATCAACAAGATTGCCATTGTAATCTACGTATACAAATTCAATCCCGGGAGTTTTATCTGCCTTACGGGCATCTTTCTTCTTTTGCTTGTCTTCCCGCTTTTTCAGCTTCGCTTTTTCCTTTTCCTTTTTACTATACGTTTGTTGCGATTTTGCCATTTTTAATTTTAAATTATTAGAATAAAAAAAGCCATCCACAGCAAGCAGATGACTTTTGAATTAGTTATATGTAATTAAGTTTTTTATTGGTTTACCTAGCTGGATTTTAAATATTGCTCATCTGAGGAGCACAAAGATACAGTAAATTAAACATTTATAGTCATAAAAATGGTTAAAGTGTATTAAGAGTTGTTTTCAATGGGCCCTCAAATTTTTACATTTTGAATCTGTGGTACAACTATTTTTGAAAATTTACTATTTCAATCTATCGGCATGTTGCTGCCGCAATTTGGCCAATTTAGGCGAAATAACCGCAGAGCAATACCCTTGCGATTTGTTGTTTGCGTAATAATCTTGATGTTCCTGTTCTGCGGGATGGAATT
>CAXBDO010000321.1:0-3080 GCA_963974165.1 uncultured Aequorivita sp. | reverse complement strand
TGCTTTTTCCAACAAGGCAACAGCCTGCTCAATTCTTCCTTCTATAGAAAGAATATTGGC
Organism: uncultured Aequorivita sp.; assembly: GCA_963974165.1. Classification (GTDB taxonomy): domain Bacteria; phylum Bacteroidota; class Bacteroidia; order Flavobacteriales; family Flavobacteriaceae; genus Aequorivita. The sequence continues at coordinate 3,020 of CAXBDO010000321.1, read as the reverse complement.
CAAACCAAGTTCTGAATAGGCAATATTTTTTACGGCATCTATCTTTTTGGCGTAAGCTATAGATTGTTCATAATTACGCTTCGCACTTTTATAGTCCTTCATTTCGAAGTTGCAATCGGCTATTTTATTGCTAGCTATAGCCACACTGGCATTTATGGCATCGCTTGAAATATTATTTTTGAATACTTTTTCTGCCTGCTTAAAATATTCTAGGGCATATTCGCAGCCTAAATTATCCATTTGGATAAGCCCTTTCACAAATAAAATATTTCCCTGTAAAAACTTCAACGAATCTGGCAACGGATGCCGCAATGAAGTATCGTAGGCTTCATCCAAATAATTTAGGGCCTTATCGCTCAAACCCAAACGTTGGTATTCGCCGGCAATAAAACCCAATGCCCGAATATGGTCTGCAAAATTCTTGCTCTTTTCCGCAATAGAATCGGCTTTAAAGGCATATTCCAAAACCTTATCGTGATTTTTTAAAACTGCGTAGCCGTTGGCTACAATTATGAGTGCACTTACTTGTGTAGAACGATTATTCTTAGAAAGGGCATAAAGCTTTAACCCTTTGCTAATAGCCAACTCAGGGTTGCTATATACTACAACAGTGGCTTCAGAACGCAGGCTGTCTAAACTACTTTGGGTTTGCGCAAAAAATTGAGTGGGAAAAATAGCTAGCAATAGGCCAAGGCCAAGGCATACTCTACAGATATATTGCTGGGTTTTCATCTACAGGAAAGATACTAAAAAGTTGCCGATTTCTCTTTTCTGCTTTTCTTCAAAAACGATATAAACTGCTTGGGTGTAAATTCTGTAATCGATTTAAAAACAACCGTAAAAGCACTGTGCGATGAGAACCCACAACTTTCGGCCAGATAGCTTACTTTGTAATTTAGGTAAGCTTTGTCGGTTTTCATTTTATTGATAATGTAGTTTACGCGTAATTCGTTAATGTAAGTGTTGAAATTTTTCTGCTTGTGGGTGTGGATAATTTCTGAAATATATTTTGAATTGGTTTTCATCTGCTTCGCCAATAAACTCAGGTTCATATTGCTGTTGGTGAATTTTGTGGATTTTTCAAACTCCTCTAATCGCTCCAAAATTAGTTTTTCGGTTTCTTCAGGAATTATAACGCCTTTGTTCGATTTTACCGTTGTATCATCTATACTAAACGGCGCCTGCAGTTTTTCGTCCTTTTCAACTTGGGCAATAACTTTTTGGAAGCGTTTGTATTCCCTATTCAATTTTCGGTTATAAAAGTAATAGCCAATAAAGGTTAGCAGAAATAAACCCGCCAATAGTGCGCCCCACTTGTAATAACCTTCCTTATCCCGCAAAAGGCTGTTTTGCTGTTCTTCCTCCAAATGCGAAAATAGTATGCTTCTCACCTTACGTTCGTCATCTATTATTTGTGCATTTAGGGTTGCCTTTTCGTTATAATATTTTTGCGACAGCGCCAGGCTATCCATCCTTTTATAGATTTCTGAAAGCTTTTCAAGAATTGCAACCCGAACCGAATTTTCAATTATTGGTAATTCTAAGGCACCAATATAGTATGCTTTTGAAGCATCCAATTCATTTTGAAGAAAATAGAAGTTTCCCAAACCGGAGAGCGAAACGCTATGCAGGGATGAATTTTCCAACTTCGCATCTTTTAAAATTGAAATAGCTTTGTTGAAATAAAGGGTTGCACTGTCACTTTTTGTAAACTGAAGATAGTACTGCCCTATTTTATTTGCTGTTTTTGCTTGTAGTGCGGGTAAACTACCTGGGGCGATTCTTTCAGCCTGCTTCAATTTTTGAAGAGATTCAATCTTATCATTTTTTGCAGCAATTGCCTGCTCCAAAAGCAATTCGGTTTTAACGATAGCAACTTCGGGTTCAGATTTAATTTCTTTGGAAAAACCTGCGGCTTGTTTTAGATAAGTTGTAGCCAAATTATCTATGCCCGAGAGCCTGCAACGTTTGGAAAGGGCTATTAAGGTTAAGGCCGAAATAAATGGCGCATCATTTTCCTTTAAAATTTCCTTCGCTTTTAAAAGATCTTCAAGGCCTTCAACCGTATTTCCTTGAAGCATTTTGCTTTTGGAAAGGAGAAATAGAGCTTCCGCCTTTTCAATGTCATTTTCGGAATTTTCAAAAATATAATTGGCTACCTGTATAGTTTGGATGGGATTTTTATAAAGGGAATTCAGGTTTTTTATAAAAATATGCTCCCGTTCCATAATTTCCTGGGCTTGGATTACCGAAGAAAAAATGGCAAAAAAAGAGAGTATAAAGAATCGAAATTTCACTGAAACAATAGCTTTTACCGCAAATATAATTTATTAGACCCCGAGAATGTTTTATAATATTTAATTATTTGGAAATAAAAAGCACCTGAAAGTTTCAGGTGCCCATAAATTTATTGGAATAATAAAACTTAGGCTGAAACTTCAGTTTCAACCGAAGCCAAATAGCGTTCCGCATCCAAGGCCGCCATACAGCCCGTGCCGGCTGCAGTAATGGCCTGGCGGTATTCCTTATCCTGTACATCGCCACTGGCGAAAACCCCTGGTTTATTAGTTTTGGTAGATTTCCCTTTGGTTATTACATACCCGGTTTCATCCATATCCAATTGGCCTTTAAATATCTCGGTATTCGGTTTATGGCCAATGGCAATAAACAATCCGGTAATTTCAATCTCGCTTTTTTCGCCAGTTTGGTTGTTTACCATACGAAGACCTTCCACTACTGTATCGCCTAAAACCTCGTCAACCTCGGTATTGTAAAGTACTTCCAAATTTTTGGTGTTTTCAACACGGTGCTGCATTGCCTTGGAAGCTTTCATATAATCCTTTCGCACCAACATGGTTACCTTTCTGCAGATGTTTGCAAGATATGTAGCTTCTTCGGCAGCGGTATCGCCCGCGCCTACTATGGCCACATCCTGCCCTTTATAGAAAAATCCGTCGCAAACTGCACAGGCAGACACCCCGCCCCCACGCAATTTTTGTTCGCTAGGAAGCCCTAAATAT
>CAXBDO010000320.1:0-3081 GCA_963974165.1 uncultured Aequorivita sp. | reverse complement strand
AAAGGTAAGGCCTCTCTATTCAAAATTTCGGTAGAGTTGAAGTATTTTTTAATATCCGCTGGTGAAAGTTGTACCCCATTCCGAAAATCCTTCCGATTAGTTTGCGATTCCCTTCTGTTTTCCTGACCTTGTTCTAATTCAGCTTTATCCAATTTAAGCAATTCGTATTTTAGATTCAGCATTTGTTGAAGGGTATTTTGATTGAAGCCCTTATCTAATAACTGCTGTTCAATACCCTCCATTTTCTTTAACAAATTGCCGCCATTACCTTTTAAACCTTCTTTACTCAATCTATTCTGAAGCTGCTGACGCAAGTCTTGTTGCTGCTTATAAATTTCAAAGAGTTCTCCGTTCATTTCCTCTGAATTTCCTTTTCCAGTTTTGCCTTTTCCATCCTTCTCTCCATTCTTGCCATCAGAACCACTTTTTCCTGTATCACCCTTGCCGTCACCATCGCCTTCACCTTCTCCTTCTCCTTCTCCTTCACCTTTAGATCCTTTTTTGCCTTTCTCAATTCCTTCTTTCATTTTTTCACTTAGGCTTTCCTGCTTTTTGATAATATCAGGTAACTGGAAACCTTCCCCACTACCCGAACCTGGACTAGGCATACCTTTTCCTGAACCAGAACCCGAGGACATAGACATCTGCATTTGCATATTGCTTAAAATGTCGCTAAGCAATACAGCCAAATCATTGGCGCCAGTTACAGTATATTGTTGATTACCAATACCTTGTCGCGTTTGATTCTCTGCTAGTCGCTCTAAAGATTTGTCGATATTATACTGAATTTCAGTAAGTGATGCATTAATCTGTGTACCCAACATTGGCTGGCGTAGGGATAATGAAAATAAACTATCGTCTATATGTTCAAAATTGGTTTTTAGGTCGTTTTGAATGTTAAGTTTCTTGCCAAAGATGGGATTGCCATATTCAATCTTTTTAAAAATTTCCATTAAATCTTCTTGTTGAAATGAGAAAACCACCAAATTATCTACAATTTGACGAAGCATTTTTACATCTTCATCTATCGATTCCATTTGGGCAGACTTCATTTGCATCTGAATTGCCTTGCCCATCTCTTTCATTTTCTGACCAGCTTTTTTCTGATTCTTTTTCGCTTCAGAAGGTTTTTGCTCTTCTAATTTATCAGTAGCCTTTTGCTGTTCTTCGTCAACTTGCTTTTCGGCAGGCTTATCTTCTGGAATATCTAAAGGCTTTTTCAAATCCTTATTCTCTTTTTGAAGCTCATCCATTTCCTTTTTGTGCTCCTCAAATTTCTCATTTAGCTTTTCCTGGGTTTCTTTAGTATTTTGCTCGGCTGGCTTATCGGCAAGTTTTTCCTGCTCGTCCCCTAGTTTAAAAATTTCCTCTGCAAGTTTCTCGGCCTTCTTTTCAACATAATATCGCTTAGTGAGTTCAAGTAATTGTTCTAAATTTTTAGCCTGGTTTTTATTCTGTTTGGATAGCTTTTCAAGTTTATCCGTTAAATCTTCTTTTTGGATCTTTTCCATCAGCTTCTCCAACTCCTCCAATAACTTTTCATTCTCCTTAAGTTGCTCTTCACTTTCCTCCAATCGTTTCTCTAATTCTTCTTTGAAAGCATCCTTCTTTTCATTTTCTGGTTGAAAATTTTGAAGTTCCTCTTTTAATTCCTTAGAAAAATTCTTCATTAATTCTTCCTGCTGCTTTTGGCGCTGCAAGAAATTCTCCAACTTCTTTTTATCGTTATAATTTAATTCATTCTTTTCCTTTTGCGTGCGCGAAAGCTCCTCTAGCGTTTGCTTTTGTTCCTTGAATTCCTCCAACGATTTATCCAGTCCTTGAATGGCGTTCTTTTGATTTTGAAGTTGCTCATCCTCCATTTCATTCTCTGTAAGTTTTCTGAAAGAATAAACACCAGATTTCGAAGATTTGTAGTTGTGTATAGCATCGTTGTCGAACACCTCAAAATAATATTCGTATGAAATGCCTTCCGTTAGAGTAAGATTGCCCGGAAAGCTAAAGGTAAATTGGTCAAAATTGTTCTTATTTATAGGCAATGTCTGTGTTTTAGCCTGCTTTTCATCTCCTTCTGGAAAATATACCAAACGTAATTTTGTAAGGCCGTAATCGTCTGAAATTTGCCCTAAAAACAACACACGCTGACTGTTGGTGCTATCTTGTTTGGACTGCACATCAATTTCGGGGAATTGATCTTTTACCACATTTAAAGTAAATGCCAGATTTTCATAATCCTTCAATTTGTCGTTGGAAGTGGTAATTGAATAATCTAGCTTATTGAAGATACCCTTTTCAAATTGAAATTTTTCGCCTTTTGAATTAAAGAAATACGAAGTATCTGAAGTTTTAAGGGTTACTGCATCTGTATTTTTGGTAGAAACGTTCCATTTAACTCTCGTTCCCTCGGGAATAGCGGCGTTTCCGGTGCTTTTCAATATTTCATCCTTCTTTCCGGTGTATGAGGGGTAATCTAAAACCATTTCAAAATTCAATAAAGACGGCGTTTTTACAACATCTAATGTATAGTTGCGCGAATTTACCTTATTGGCCTTCAAATTGAAATCTATAGACTCTATGGGTTGTTGAAAAGTATATTCAAAAAAACCAGGCGCTATTTGTTGCATATAATACGTTTCGCCACTGTAATTTATACTGGCATTTTCAGGAATTGCATTGCCCTGAGTTCTAATTTTTAAGGTGAAGGGTTTGTTTTCTACCGCATTTAAATCGTCGTTCATTACAATAAACGAAAAAGGTGCCGGTGGCTCAAAGGCAGTATCATAATGCACCACCCGTTTATAGCTACTCGAAAAAATTTCCATTCCGCCCAAAAGGCTGAATGCTAAAAACACAAAAATTGGAATAGCCGCATATTTAAAATATTTGGCATTCTTTTTAAAATTTACAGCACTTTTAAAGGGAATTGGCTGTAATTCGGTTGCTTTTTGGTCAATACTGGCGGCAAGCAACTCACTTTCGCGTCTATTTTGATTTAGCTGGATTACATTCAGCAGTTTGTCGTTAACCTGCGGAAAATGGTTTCCTATTATTTTTGAAGCTTCGGTATAATCTATGCCTTTT
>CAXBDO010000319.1:0-3082 GCA_963974165.1 uncultured Aequorivita sp. | reverse complement strand
ATAATCGTTAAAACATTGAGTACAATTCTTTTTTATAGAGGACAGTAATTTGTTTTAAAAGAGACTTGTACCCAAAACATAGGGGCAATTATGCTGGATTGGGTAGCAGAATGGATAATTAAGAGCAAAGCCCGTGCAAAGCCCGTGCAAAGCCATATTAAAGGCATAGTAAAGGCATTAAATTGTAAGAAATCAACAGGTTTTCCTACAAATTTTAAATCAACATTAAATACCTATACATAAAAATGCTTGGAATTTAGGTATTCTTAAAGCTACTATCCCTCTAAATCTTTTTACTATTTAAAGGTTGGCATTTGCTGCAAAGAATGATCTTTCCATTTCCAATTACAAAACACCCCCAAATTAAGCTCCTCCCTTCGAGGAGAGGCTGGTTAATTTTTTTCAGAGCCAACTTGAGCAGGCTGCGATAGAAAAAAATACATTAAATACACATAGCGTACAGCCAAAGCAATTAATAGCGGTACCAGTGCAATTGCGAAAACCTGGACACCTGTAATCCAATGAAGGGTTAATAGTGCGAGTAGAAGAATTAAGAGCAGGCTATACCTCTTTAATTTTTTGGAAGGGTGTTTCTTCACAATAAAAAAAGCTACGAAAATGGAAATTGGAAATGCCCAAAGCAAATTATAATTATTGGCGGTAGCGGTATGGTCTGTTCCAAACCAAAGAAATAATAACAACAAACCAACAAGGCCTGTAAAAATAAAAATAGCAGTATCTAAATAGCTACTTCGGGTATTCTGTCTATAATCGCGATAGGTTATATAAACAATCAATAAGCCTAAAATTCCCAACCAAAATAATGGGCTTAAAAAGAAGTTGCTGTTGGACTCAGTTGGCGTGTTTTCAAAAAGTATCTTAGATTCTTTTACAAAATTTTCCTTTCCGCCATTTCTATGTATTACGGCGTTTTCCGCGCCAGCGTACACATAATCTGGCAAAAATTGATATTCAATAGGTTTTGCTTTTCTATCTATTACCGCGCCAAGGGCAATATCTATCCCCATACTTCCCCAGGAATTGGCATTCAAATTTTGCTGAATAAGTTCACGAAAAGTCAGTTCTTCCTTTATATGATTGTCCTTAAATTCCAACTTATTGCCCAAAACAATTTGAACTACATCTCGAATCTTGGTAGCGCAGTTATCGTAAAAGAAATCGTATTTATACTTTTTGTTTTCAGGTTTTGCATTATTCCATAGAAATTCTGAAATAGCCTGTTTTTCAGCTAAATTCAAGTTTAGTGTCTGCGCTTTAATCCACCGGTTTTGCGCAACATAACTTTCATAAAAAGGTTGATAATAACTTACGCCCAGTTCATAGAGCAACTTTCCTTGTGCGAATTTTGTATAGAAATTAGGGGTATTGAAATCATAAACACCGTAGTTAAAAACCACGTCTACATTATTCACGCTATCTTGAATTCGGAATGCGTTGTGCCCAAATTTATCGTAAAGTTCAGCGCCCGGCCCGATGGTAATTATACTGATTTCTGCAGTTTCAGATAAAGGAGAAAACTGCGCTTTTACAGAAAAGCTGATTACAAGAAGTAATAGAATTATAAGTTTTTTCACAACAAACACACAATGTTTAATTTTTTCCGAAGCGTCTAAAATCAATTTAAGAATGATTTTGGTATCAATTTCAATTTTACGATTATCTCAAAATTTCCCAATCCAATTTCACCGAAAATACATTTGAATATAAAGCTGCGCTTTGGTCCCCAATATCAGTTAAGGCTTAATCTACTTGAATACCCTTATAGCGAAACCCAACCCCAATATTTGGTTGAAAGCCTACAGAGTCAGAACCATCAAGTTGCTGGATATTTTGAAAATTACCAACGCCACCACGTACATATACCATATCAATATATGCAAATTCAAGTCCTAATGAAGGCGTAATACTTGCAACAGAGGTGGAAATTACATCATTGGTTTCGGAAAATCTAAAATTGAGATCTACTTCTGCCAACAACGAAAAATCATAATGATAAACGAATTTTCTAGCTATACCGAATTGCAATTTGGGAATTGTTATCTCAGTAGTTTCAGGCAAATCCTGATTCTGTCCTTCAACAGCACCCTGAATTTCTGCAAATTTTTCTTCATCAATACTCCACGCATTAAAAGTGGTCGTAATATCGCGCGCCATAATTCCGAACATCCATTTGTCGTTTCTAAATTGTACTGCCGCGTCTAGACCAAACCCCCAAGAAGAGGCAAATTCGCCAATAACCCGGCGAATTACTTTGGCATTCACGCCGTAATTTAAACCGTCCAGTGGCAATCTGCGCGCATATGAAAATGTAAATCCATAATCTGCGGTAGAGAAGAGGCTAATGCGGTTGTAATCAATATTTCCTTCGCTGTCTATAAGCTGGGTAGTGTTAAGAATATCATCTACCCCAAAACGTATTACAGAAAGTCCCACGGCACTCTTATTGTCCAAAGGCATCGCAAATGCGGCATAATCATAATTGGCAATATTGGCGAAATAGGATGCGTGCATCAATGAAATCTGTTTGTCCTCAAGATTAACCAAGCCTGCCGGATTCCAGTAGCCCGAATTTACATCGGCTGAAGATGCAACAACAGCATTGCTCATACCAAAGGCGGCAGCATCTACACCAATATTCATAAATTCATTTGAATATTTTCGCACCGTTTGGGCGCTGAGGCTAAATGAAGCTAAAATAAAAAGGAATAAAAGTTTCTCTTTCAAGCTTTAAAATTTGGACAAATATGACACTATTTTACAGAATACTAAACTATAAATTTATACACATATTGTGTTTTAATAGTATTGGACGTAAATACTTTGTTATTTTTACACTAAAGTTTTTTAATTCAATCCGGGTCGCTGAATATTTACTTTATACATTATGCTAAAACAAGTTCCAAACATCATTACTTCCCTTAATATTCTTTGTGGATGTGTTGCCATTCTTTTTGCTACATCGGGCGATTTAATAACGGCTTCCTTTTTTGTTTTTCTGGGAATCTTCTTCGACTTTTTTGATGGCCTAGCAGCTCGATTGCTAAATGCCCAGAGTGAAGTT
>CAXBDO010000318.1:0-3112 GCA_963974165.1 uncultured Aequorivita sp. | reverse complement strand
TCATCATAAAAGTTTATATCGTCATCGCAAAACCATTCTTCGTGATCGCTTATTCCAAATCTATTAAATTCAGCAAAAGAATGGCGCCCGTTGCATCCAGCATGACTGGCTACAATAGGAATTTTTTCATTTGCATATTTAGTATCAAGTAGCTGGTAATAAGCAATTCGCGAAGCCGTACTTAAATGCTTAATATCAATCGGAATTCGAGTTTTTTCGCTATCATCCAGCAACAAATCTATTGCTTCAAGACCAAGTTCGGTAAGGCCTGTATTTAGTCCGCGATTTTGATTTTTCTTTAAAACGCCTATCGAGATACTTCGGGCGTGCCCACATAATTCATTGTAAAAATGATGGGCCAGCGTTATAAAGATTGGGCGGTGCTTCCAATTTTTTATGGCCTTTATGTTTGCAATAACCTCCGAACGGCTAGCCATATCCTTATTCATATCCAAGCCAGTATTAAAGCTATGTCCGCCTTCAATACTTAAGATTATATTTATGATTTTTTTTGAAGTGGTTTCCTGTGAAAAATTGTGCTCAATGTCTTGATAACTTTGTACTAACCGGTACGTATAATACACGCCATCTATATTTTCAACCTTATTGTGAAGTTGTAAATAGTAATTGTATTCATCAATTAAATCGGCAAAGTAATCGTTATTGCTTCGGATATAATCCATACGCGATTGGCTAATACTCGCGGCTAGATTTACCAATACGTCGGTTACGCCTTTAATGCCAATAACTTCCTTTCCAAAAAAATGTTTTTCAAATGGATACAGGGAAACTACTACCACTTTTGCTTTGGATTTTGCAAGTGCTGTTAAATCGGTCTGGGTAAATTTTGTAAGGGTAACAATTCTATTAACGAGCTTTTCCAAGAAATTGGGCGGACTATAATGCCAAATAGAGTTCTTTCTATTGGGGTCTATATCGTTAATTTTAGTGGGCTTATATTTAAAGCTTTTACTAAAGGGCTTAAGTGAGGGATGGCAATGTACGTCTACATAATGCTTTTCCATTTTGTTGATTTAGTTGAATTTTAATAAATATACTAAATATGCAACAAAAAAATTAGATAAAAAATAGGGTTTTCCCTGTTTTTTAAACAAAAAAATGCCCCATTCTAAAATGGAGCATTTAAGATAAATAGTATAAAAAAATCTAGAACTGGTAACGAGCAGCCAGACCTATGTCAAAACTAATATCGTCTCTGTATCCTAAATTAAATTGTGGTCGCATATCTAAAGAGATAAGCAACGGAAAATCAAAATTGTACTCAAGTCCAACATCGCCGGTAATAAAGGCAAAAATTTCAGAATCGTCATACCTGTCATCAAAAGGATAATCCTTATGTTTTGTGTCGTAATTTACAATTCCTAAACCAGCACCTGGACCTGCGTACCAGTTAAGACCGCCATCTATATTCCAAACCCATTGGTAAATTCCAACAAGTTTAACGGCATCCCAGTGTTTCTCACTGTGGAAGGCTAAGCCAAGTTCTAATCTATTGTTATCGCCAAGGTGATGTTGATAGTTTACTTCTGGTCCGAAGCCATCACTTTCACCAAATCGAAGTCCAAGGGCATGTTTGGAGATTTCTTGTGAATTAGCCTGCCATGATAGGGCAGCGATAACGGTAAATAAAAAAAAAGCTTTTTTCATAATTTTTGTTTTAGTTAATATCCCCGTAAAAGTATTCGTATTCTCAATAGGTCGTAGTTAAAGCAATGCCAATGTATACTTCAATTTTTAGAAAGTTATGTTAAGGAAGTTTTCTACATTTACAGGGGTAATTATGAAAGAAGAATTGAAGCATTTCCAGAAAAACTTTGACGGTGAATTCCATACCGATGCGCTCCATACAAATATTTATGCCACAGATGCTTCCGTATATCGAAAAATACCAATTGCCGTTGCATTCCCAAAAAATGAAGGCGCAATCAAACAATTAATTGAATTCACCCAAACCAAAAAAACTTCACTCATTCCACGTACAGCTGGCACTTCGCTTGCCGGACAATGTGTTGGCGAGGGGATTATAGTAGATGTGTCTAAACACTTTACAAAAATTATTTCAGTAGACATTGAAAATCGCACCGTTACGGTACAACCGGGCGTAATCCGTGATGAATTAAACAATTATTTAAAACCTTTGGGCCTGTTTTTCGGTCCAAATACTTCTACCAGTAATCGCTGCATGATAGGAGGTATGGTTGGCAACAATAGTAGTGGCACAACCTCTATACAGTATGGTGTTACACGCGATAAGGTTTTAAGGCTGAAAACAATTCTTTCCAATGGCGAAGACGTTGTTTTTGAAAAGCTTAGCAAAACTGAATTCCTTCAAAAATGTGAATTAAATTCCCTGGAAGGAAAAATTTATAAATCGCTATACACTGAATTGATTTCAGAGGAAACGCAACAGGAAATTTGGAGCGAATTTCCAAAGCTGGAAATACACAGAAGAAATACAGGCTACGCGGTTGATAGTTTATTGAATTCATCGGTTTTCAGTGAGTTCAATAAAGATATAAATCTATGCGAGCTGCTTTGCGGGAGCGAGGGTACGCTGGCATTTACTACGGAAATAACCCTACAGCTAGATCCTTTACCACCCCAATACACCGCAATGGTGGCTACGCATTACCAAACGCTTGAAGCTTGCTTAAATGACGTCGTCGTGGCAATGCAGCACAATCTGCACACCTGCGAAATGATGGATAACGTTATTTTGGACTGTACCAAAAAAAGTAAAACTTATGAGCCTTATCGTTTTTTTGTAAATGGAGACCCGAAGGCAATACTACTATTGGAGTTAAAAAGTGCTTCAGAAGAAGATCTAAATATTCAAATTGAAGCGCTGCTGAAATCCCTCAAAATATCAGATTACAGCTATCACAACCCAATTTTACGAGGAGAGGAAATTAATATGGCGCTGGAATTGCGAAAAGCTGGATTAGGTTTGCTTGGAAATATGGTTGGCGATCGGAAAGCAGTGGCCTGTATTGAGGATACTGCGGTCGCATTGGAAGATTTGCCCAATTATATCGCGGAATTTTCTGCACTAATGAAAAAATACGACCAACAGGCGGTGTATTATGCCCAC
>CAXBDO010000317.1:0-3121 GCA_963974165.1 uncultured Aequorivita sp. | reverse complement strand
GCCCCCCAATAAGCGCGATAAGGTTTTCTTTTGAATTGTATAGTATAATCCAATTTCGCGCATACGCACATACGAAGCATCTTCGGTATGTACATCTGCATTTCCAGCTGGTCTATATTCTCCATTTACAACAAGGCCTTCCGGATCTACGGTTATATCATCAAAATCGTGGCTCGTTCTGTTAAGATCTGTAAGCAGGGTGGTTAAGTTAATGTTATCGCCTCCTTTCTTCCATTGCCATAGCATCGTTAATTCAACGTTTTTATATTTCAGACTATTGTTGAATGCCATTTGGAAATCGGGCTCGGCGTCTCCCACAACCCGTAATTCACCATCAAAGCTACCAACAATTTGCGTAGCGCTTTGGCCCTCTTCAATTCTAAAAGTTCCCAATCCAGCGCCAAAAGCACCAAGATTAAATGGTGGCACTCTAAGCTCGGTCACTTCTGAAGTATTCTTAAAGAAATTTACGCCAAAATCCCATTGAAAATTTGAGGTTGAAACTGGGGTTGTATTTATTCCTATTTCAATTCCTTTGTTTTGCAAGGTTCCGGCATTTACAAATTGGGTGGTATAACCTGTGGAAGGTTCCAGGTTTGCCTGAAGAATTAAATCTTCAATTGTTTTGATATAGTAGGTTGCATACACACTCATCTTGCCGTTAAAGAAGGAAAGATCGGTACCAAACTCCAATTCCTTTTGCCGCTCCGATTTTAAATTTTCGTCGCCGCGAACCCCAATTAAACTAATTCCTAAAACCCCATCTGTTGAAAAGGCATTATAGGAAGTAAAGAGTGCGCCAAAAGGTGGGAAGTTTCCAGCTTCCCCATAAGCAACGCGCAGCTTGAATTGGTTCCAAATTGAACCTGTTTTCCAAAAACCGAATTCATTTAAACTAACAGCCAACGATGCTTTAGGATAATAGAATAGCTCGTTTGCATCTCCATTGTTTGAAGATTTGTCGCCACGTACCCCTAAGGTTGCTATAAACATGTCTTGAATATTTATCTCTTCCTGTACAAAGAAACCGGCATCTTCCTGCTTTAGGCGGGTTTGGTTTACACCCGTATTTGCAGCCTGGTCTACATTAGTTCCTGAAGCCACCAATCCGGTTGCGGTAACCAAAACGGTATTTTGATCAAAATACTCCCGGGTTAAACCGGCCTGTGTCCTAAAATTAATATCGTTATTGGTGAAATAATTATGAACCAAAAATCCCGAAAGATTATAATTCTTGTTTTGGGTATCTCCTTGGGCAGAAACTCCATTTAAACCACCGTTAGACAGTTTTTGGAATTGCAATTCCTTAGGAAAGATTGCCCGGGATTTTTGCCCGTAGAAATCGAGACCTCCCCGTAAAATTAATTCCAGATTAGAGTTTTCAGACCTATAAATATCCAGATTGGCAGTACCCCCCATAATGATACGGTCTACCGTTTCGTTGTTGGTAACCAAATCACGGGTTTGTAACGGGTTCGAGCTGTTGTTGGGATGGTCTGGGTAAATTCCATCTTCATTAGGGAACAATTGATCCCAAGGTCTGGTAGTCGTTAACGCAATACCTATGGTAGTTCCGCTATTATCGTTATTAAAGAAACCTCTATCGGAAGAGGAATGGATATAGTTTGAACTTAAGGAAAACTTTAAAAATTCTTCTGGCTTATGGTCTAAGTTTAAACGAAGGGAAGTTTTTTCATAACCCGTTCCTTTTACAATTCCGTCTTCATTATTATGGGTAACGCCGGCAAAAAACTTAGATTTTTCATCACCCCCACTCATACTAAAATTGGTAATGCTAATAATACCTTGTTCACCATAAATTTCATCTTCATAATCCACCAATCTTCCGGCATTTCTAGCCGCAACAAAGGCTGCTCTATCAGCTTCGCCAAAACTTTCCAGGACACGTTGTTCGGTATAGTCTCGCATTCCCAATAAATTAATGGCTTCGGTCCACCCTGTAGATTGCGAAAATCTAAATTGGGTCTTTCCTGCCTTTCCGCGTTTTGTAGTAATAAGAACTACCCCCGCAGCCGCTCGCGAACCATAGATGGCAGCGGCTGATGCACCTTTTAATATTTCAATATTCGCAATGTCGTCTGGATTAATATCTGCAATACGGTTGGTAGGGTTATCTTGGTTAGAAGTGCTACCGCCCTGTGCCGCTGCCGAAACCGTATTTAGGCCCGCCGCAATAGATGAGTTATCTACATACACGCCATCAATAATATAAAGCGGTTGGGTATTTCCCTGAATAGAGGTTGCCCCACGTAATTTTACAGAGAGCCCACCACCGGGAGCACCGGAATTGGCATTAATGATTGCCCCGGCAAATTTACCGTATAATGCACCATCCAAAGTAGTGGGTGGCGTTCGCCCGGTAAGTTCCTCTGAAGAAATTGAGGCTACCGCATTGGCAGAGTTAGACCGTTTTACCGAAGTTGCCAAACCGGTTACAACTACTTCGTCCAGCGCTTGGGCAGATTCTGCCATGCTAATTGAAATAGCGCTGGGCGTTGTAGCTGTGTATTCCATCGTTTCAAAACCTATGGACGAAAACATTAAAGTAGCCGGTAAATTGGCTACCGTAATGGTGAAGTTTCCTTCCATATCGGTTGTAGTTCCGTTCGAGGTTCCTTTCTCTATTACGTTTACAAAGGGTATTGTAGTATTATTTTTATCTACTACTTTTCCCGTTAAGGTAGTTTGTCCAACAACCAAACAAGGGAAAATTAATAGCAAAAATAGGAGCCTCCTAAATTCAAAGTTATTTTGTTGCATAAGTCTATGTTTTGATTAAACACTAATTTAGTGTTAATTTTTTAATGATTAATAAGATTATCTGCTTTTTATTAAATACTTATTGATATTAATAGCCCATAAAGTGCGAAAAGTTTAAAAATAAATAAAGGCCTTAATGGTATTTAATACCTCGTATAATTATGGCGCTTCCACCCTTTTAAAATTTACTTGCATTTCATTTTTTGAATTAATAATAATCCCTTCAAAACCACAACAATTCATTTAATACTTGTTAAATTTGCTCCCTCAATTTTTTTTCAGAATAAAATGTACAGAACGCACAACAACGGCCAACTACGCGCCGCAGATATTGATAAAG
>CAXBDO010000316.1:0-3127 GCA_963974165.1 uncultured Aequorivita sp. | reverse complement strand
TGAAGATATTTGCAAACCCTTGGAAATAGAAGACTATGTTGTGCAGCCTATTGTCGACGTTTCACCGCCCAAATGGCATTTAGGCCATACCACTTGGTTTTTTGAGGAATTTATTTTAAAACCCCATAAACCTAGCTACAAGCTTTTTCATGAAGATTTTGCCTTCGTTTTTAATAGCTATTACGAAAATGTGGGCAAACGCGTAATTAGAAACGACCGCGGAAATCTTTCCCGCCCAGGCGTGGCAAAGGTTTACGACTATCGCCATTACGTCACCAATGAACTGCAAGAATTTCTCTCCGAAAATATTACGGATGAAATTACTGAAATTCTTTTAATAGGTATCCACCACGAAAAGCAGCACCAAGAACTTCTTATTACAGATATAAAATACATTTTGGGCAACAATCCTTTGCTTCCCAAATACAATGATTTATTTTTGGAAAATCCAATCCAAGATTTTACCCAACAATGGGTTGAAATGAAAGAGGGCATCTATGAAATTGGCCATAACAAACCTGAAGAATTCTGTTACGACAACGAATTGGGCCGGCATAAAGTGTACCTGCACGAATATAAAATCTCCAACAAACTTGTTACCAACGCCGAATATTTAAAATTTATAGATGCCGGTGGCTACAAAGATTTTAATCTGTGGCATGCCGAAGGATGGGATTGGGTAACCCAAAACCAAATTAAGGCTCCTATGTACTGGCATACCATTGATGGCAAATGGTATCAATATACAATGCAAGGTCTGCAAAAACTGAATATGGAAGCGCCCGTTTCCCACCTCTCCTACTTTGAGGCGTTTGCCTATGCGCAATGGAAGGAATGTCGCCTACCCACAGAATTTGAATGGGAGGCCGCACAACACCAATTTAAATGGGGCAGCCGTTGGGAATGGACCGAAAGCGCCTATCTTCCCTATCCCGCATATACAAAAGCGCCCGGCGCCATTGGCGAATACAATGGCAAATTTATGGTAAACCAAAAAGTGCTTCGCGGGGGTTCCGTTGCTACTTCTTCAAAACATACCCGCCCAACTTACCGCAATTTTTTTCAAACTAATTTAAGATGGCAGTTTACCGGTTTAAGGCTGGCTAAATAATTCCGACAAAAGTCATATGAATACAACTATACCAAAAAACATCAATACAGCCTTTGGCAAGGAAGTAACTGAAGGACTCAGCACTTTTCCAAAACACCTTTCCTCTAAATATTTTTACGATAAAAAGGGCGATAAGCTTTTTCAGGAAATTATGGCAATGCCAGATTATTATTTAACCGGTTGCGAATTCGCCATCCTTTCAAACTATACTGAAATGATTGGCGAACTTTTTAGGGACCGCGAAAATGGATTGGATTTAATTGAATTAGGAGCTGGCGACGGAAAAAAAACCAAGGTGCTTTTAAAGTATATGGCCCAGAATAACTTCAATTTTGTTTACAAGCCCATCGATATAAGTGAAAATGCCATTGAATTGCTTTCAAACAATCTGGCCCAAGAAATGCCCAATTTAAAGGTAGACGCAGAAGTGGGCGAATATTTTGCCGTATTGGAACGTTTAAAAGGTTTCAACAAACGCAAAAAAGTGATGATGGTATTGGGGAGCAATATTGGAAATCTTGAACATCCAAAAGCAATCGATTTTCTTACAAAACTAAAAGATGCCATGCTGCCGGATGATTTGTTATTTATGGGGTTCGACCAAAAAAAAGATCCGCAGACGATATTAAATGCTTACAACGATGCTGAAGGAATCACCGCAGCTTTTAATAAGAATATTTTAACCCGCATCAATACTGAATTGGGCGGCAATTTTGAAGTAGAGAAATTTAAACATTGGGAAACCTACAATCCCGAAACCGGTACAGCCAAAAGCTTTTTAGTTGCAACGGAAGCTATGGAAGTTACCATTGAACATCTTCAGCTTAACGTTAGTTTTAATGAATGGGAAACCATACATACGGAGATTTCACAAAAATATGATGATAACATTGTGGGGTGGCTTGCAGAGGAAGCAGGTTTAAAAATTGAAACCATTTTTGCCGATGACCGTTCCTACTATAAAAATTACGCTTTTAGAAGGGCATAATTTTTTATTCATTCACTAAAGCAAACTGTTATTTCATTAGGTCGAGCAATTTTTCGAGATCTTCATCCGTATTGTAATAATGAAAACTAACCCGAATTCCCCCGCCACGTAAAGAGCAGATTACATTGTTAGCTGCCAATTTTTGGAATTGCTGTTTATCGCCTTTTAAATTAAAAATAGAGGAATGCTTTTCGCGATGCAAGGTATCGTCTTTCAAAAGTCCCAATTCGGCAAAGGCATCTTTCGCTTTTTTATAAAGAGATGCAATTTTTCCATAAAGATTACTGGTGCCACGCGTTTGCTGAAATAGTATTGCCTGCTCCAAACTACCATAATTCAAAGTGTCTTGATGGCCTGGTTCAAAATGTTTCATAAAAGTTGTTTCCATAGCCAAACTCTCAAAGCGCTCTGCAGAATTAAACCCGATTGTTTTTGGAAAAATTCGTTCACGCGCAGCTTCCTTCACCATAATATATCCGTTGCCATAACCCGCATTCAGCCATTTATAGGCGCTGGCCCCAACTACGTCTATTCCATTTTCGGCAAAATTAAAATTTTCAGATCCCAAATATTGCGTTCCATCGGCTATCATCAATAAATTTGGATGATAGCTTTTTAACTGTTTTAAAAATTCAAAATCTATTTTAATACCATTTAGCCATTGCACAATGCTGAACATAAAAACATCTGGCTTATATTTTGCCACGGCAGCTTCAATATTTTCCTCCAAATTTTCATCAATTTGGGCATAGCAAAAATTAAAATCGCGCGTTTCAACCGGCCAGTTTACCGATGGGTAATCATTTTTTAAAAGCAAAATTTTCTGCCCCTTCGGAAGGCCTTCCAAAATAGTGTTTAGAGCAAAAGAAATATTTGGCACCAATGCAGTTTCAGCAGCTGTGGCATTAAAAAAGCTCGAAACTGTTCCTCTTATACTTTCCAGATGCTGCTTATGCTTATCGCGAAAAATGCTTGCCTGGTTCATTAAATCCAGAAACAGGAGTATTTACACCAGCACCAGTTGAAGA
>CAXBDO010000315.1:0-3129 GCA_963974165.1 uncultured Aequorivita sp. | reverse complement strand
AATGAGCAAAGACATTATAAATGATAACGGTACATTGGCACTTAACGTAAGCGATTTGCTGAACTCGAGAAAAAGAAACAGCCTTACCACTACCGATACCTTTACAAGTGAAAGTGAATTTCAATGGAGGCAGCGCCAAGTAACACTTACATTTACATATAGATTTAATCAGAAAAAACAACGTCAGCGCCCAGATAGAGGCGGTGGCAACATGGATGATGGAGGATTTGAGGGTTAATCCAAAAGTTAATTGCAACAAAAAAGGGAACCAAATTGGTTCCCTTTTTTTATATATTAAAATTGAAAATTATTTCAATTGCTTATTTTTCTTTTCTTCACGTTTCACTTTCCAATTTTCATAAAGCGAGCCGCCAATCCAATAAGGCAGGATGCCTACTAAAAATATCATAAGCCAGAAACCCATAGTTAGTATGCTTAAAAAAGCAAGAAAACCTAAGTATTGTTCGAATGTAAACATGATGCAGTTTTTTTTAATTGATGCCCCAAAGATAAAAGGTTTTTTTGAAAAACGGCACTAAAACTTTTCGATTTATTCACCACAAATAAACAGCCGCGCCGCTTGAACAACTTTTAGCTTTTCGCTACCTTTGCCTTCGAATTTTCAAACCTTGGCGTGAGGGTTCTAAATGGCTCCTTTGCAGGGTCGAAAGAAATTTTAAAACGCAATTGCATAGGCAAAAAGTTCAAATTAATCCAAAAACAAATCCATTTCAAAATGCAATATAGAATAGAAAAAGACACTATGGGCGAGGTAAAAGTACCTGCCGATAAATTGTGGGGCG
This sequence comes from uncultured Aequorivita sp., assembly GCA_963974165.1. GTDB lineage: Bacteria > Bacteroidota > Bacteroidia > Flavobacteriales > Flavobacteriaceae > Aequorivita. The sequence continues at coordinate 2,326 of CAXBDO010000315.1, read as the reverse complement.
CCCAGACAGAGCGTTCTTTTGAAAATTTTAAAATTGGTCCGCGTGCGTCCATGCCGCTCGAAATTATTTACGGATTCGCCTATCTTAAAAAAGCGGCGGCCTATACCAATTGTGAATTGAATGTACTCTCTGAGGAAAAAAGAGATTTAATTGCAAAGGTTTGCGATGAAATTTTGGATGGAAAGCATGACGATCAATTTCCGTTGGTAATTTGGCAGACCGGTAGTGGTACCCAGAGCAATATGAACGTGAATGAAGTAATTGCAAATCGTGCACACCAACTGGCCGGAAAAACAATAGGCGAGGGCGAAAAAACGCTACAGCCGAATGACGATGTAAACAAATCGCAATCGTCTAACGATACTTTCCCCACCGGAATGCATATTGCGGCTTATAAAAAATTGATTGAAACTACGCTTCCGGGAGTTGAGCAACTTCAGAAAACGCTTGCCAAAAAAGCTATCGATTTTAAAGACGTAGTAAAAATTGGCCGTACCCATTTTATGGACGCCACTCCCCTCACCCTTGGGCAGGAATTTAGTGGTTATGCCGCACAACTAGAGTACGGAATTAAAGCTTTAAGAAATACACTTCCGCATTTGGCAGAGCTTGCTTTGGGCGGAACAGCTGTTGGTACTGGACTGAATACTCCAAAAGGATATGATATAAAAGTTGCTGAGTACATTGCAAAATTTACGGAATTACCTTTCGTTACTGCAAAAAATAAATTTGAAGCCCTTGCGGCCCACGATGCTTTTGTAGAAAGCCATGGAGCTTTAAAGCAATTGGCTGTTTCATTGAATAAAATTGCGAACGACGTACGTATGCTTGCCAGCGGCCCAAGAAGCGGTATTGGCGAATTGAACATTCCTGCTAATGAACCAGGTTCTTCAATCATGCCGGGAAAAGTAAACCCTACGCAGTGTGAGGCATTAACTATGGTTTGCGCTCAAGTTATCGGCAACGATATGGCAATTGCTGTTGGTGGAATGCAAGGACAATTCGAGCTAAATGTCTTTAAACCAGTAATGGCCGCGAACTTTCTTCAATCTGCCCAATTGATTGGCGATGCCTGTGTTTCTTTCGATGTTCACTGTGCGCAGGGAATCGAGCCAAATTACGAGGTAATTAAAAAGCAATTGAATAACAGCTTAATGTTGGTAACTGCATTAAACCCAAAAATTGGTTATTATAAAGCTGCTGAAATTGCTAATACCGCCCATAAAAACGGCACTACATTAAAAGAAGAAGCGGTTAACCTAGGTTATTTAACTGGCTTCTTCTTCCCATAAAACTTCTTGTATCTAAAATAAGAGATTATACTCAGAATTACGGCAAATAAGGTGATATACCACACAAATGTTGGCGTTGCCGGCGCATCGCCGCTAGCGTAACTGTGCAGCCCGCTTAGGTAAAAATTCACACCAAAATAAGTCATCATAATAGATGCATAGGCAAACATCGCAAAAACGTTGAATGTCCATCGGCCGCGAAGTCCCGGCACCAATCTGGCGTGGATTACAAAGGCGTAAATCATAATACTGATTAGCGCCCAAGTTTCCTTTGGATCCCAACCCCAATAACGCCCCCAACTTTCGTTGGCCCATTGGCCACCCAAAAAGTTACCGATGGTTAGCAATACCAATCCAACCGTTAGCGCCATTTCGGTAATTACGGTTAGTTCGCTGATATTGATTTCCATTTTTTTGTAATTGCCTTCAGTAGTGAAAATCATTAAAAACAATGAAACTGCGGCTAAAATCAATCCTAATGTGAAAGGTCCATAGCTCATTACAATAACGGCAACGTGTATCATCAACCAATAACTATCCAACACAGGCTGTAATGTAGCAATGGAAGGATCTAACCAGTTTTCGTGTGCCACCCATAGAATAATTGCACCTGCAAAGGCTGTAGCAGCAACCGTTAAATCGCTTTTCCTTCCGAACGACAGACCGAAGAAAATGGTAGCCCAGGCCACATAAATAACAGATTCATAAGCATCGCTCCAAGGTGCGTGGCCACTAACGTACCAACGAAGCGCCAAGCCTAGCGTCATTACAGCAAAAAATACCCACATTAAAACTTTGGAGCCGAAAATTAATCTTCTAAGAATTTTACGATCCTTAAACAATTGGGCAACAATAAATGCCATCATTAATATTCCGAAAATGGCGAAATATTTATAAAGCCTGTTGAAAATATCAGCTTGGTTATAAATTGTTTCCGCCCGCAACTTGTTTTCTGAAGGCATTACTTCTGCCCCATATTTTTTCTGAAAATTCGTAATGCTTTCCAAAAATTCATCAGCTTGGGTATAATCGCC
>CAXBDO010000314.1:0-3139 GCA_963974165.1 uncultured Aequorivita sp. | reverse complement strand
TGTAAATGAAATTGAAGTCTATCGCCCATTCTTAATCAGAAGCGGCCAACAGGAAGGATTAAGCTTTGTAAACAGCGAACTTACCAGCAATGTCGATTTTTCGGCGGGTGGCTTTCAAGCGAAATATGGCGATAAACTTTCTTCAGTTTTAGATATAACCTATCGTCGTCCGGTAGATTTTGGCGCCTCGGTAGATGTAAGTCTTTTGGGTGCAAGCGGCTCTGTTGAAGGCATTTCAAAAAATGGCCGACTTTCAGGAATCTTGGGGATTCGTTATCGCGACAACAGTTTGCTTGTAGATGCAAAACAGACCGAAACAAATTACCGTCCAAAATTTGCAGATGCCCAGACCTATCTTACTTATAAATTCAACAATAAATTTGAATTAAGCTTTTTAGGGAATGTTTCCATAAATGAATATAATTACGAGCCGCTAACAAGACAGACAAATTTTGGTACCATTACAGACCCAATAGCTCTTTTGGTATTCTATGAAGGCCGTGAGGAAGATAGATATAACACTTACTTCGGTGCATTAAAATCTACTTGGGTAGTTTCAGATAATTATACCGCGAAATTTATTGGTTCACTTTACCAAACAACCGAACAGGAATATTTTGACATTCTTGCCGAATACCGATTAGGAGAGGTAAACACTGAAATTGGTGGTGAAAATTTAGGTGAGGTAACTTTTACCCGTGGTATTGGCGGACAGTTAACCCATGCCCGTAATGATCTTGACGCCTTAATTCTTAATGTTGAACATAAAGGAAATCTTGCCGTTGAGGATAACAATATTGAATACGGCATTAAATACACCCGAGAAGATATTCGCGATCGTGTTCAGGAATACGAAATTATAGATTCGGCTGGATTCTCTATTCGTCCACCAATCTTTACGCCAAATAACCAACCTTATGAGCCATATGCGTCTCCAATCGTACCTTACACAGATGTTCGCGCATTGAACGACACCCAAATAGATCGAATTTCTGGTTATGCACAGTGGAGCAGAAAAACCACATTGGGTAGCAGCGATCTTTGGATGAATGCCGGGGTTCGTGCACATAATTGGACGGTGAGCGGCAAAAATATTACTAGTACAACCCAGACAGTTTTCAGTCCGCGGGCACAGGTTTCCTTAAAACCTGCATGGGATATGGATATGCTTTTTCGTCTTTCGGGAGGGGTTTATCACCAACCTCCTTTTTACAGGGAGCTACGCGATTCTTCCGGGACCGTTCGTCCGGGCGTAAAAGCGCAGCAGTCTATTCACGTAGTTTTTGGCAACGATTATAGTTTTAAAATGTGGGACCGCGCATTTAGATTGAATTCTGAAATATATTACAAACACTTAACCGATGTAAACCCGTATACGCTCGAGAACGTTCGTATTCGTTACCGTGCTAACAACAACGCTATTGCCTACGCATACGGGTTGGATTTGCGCCTGGCAGGTGAATTTGTTCCCGGTACAGAAAGCTGGTTAAGTCTTGGATATTTAAAAACTGAGGAAAACATTGATGATCGCGGGTATATTTTTAGACCTACCGATCAACGGTTGAAGATTGGAATTCTTTTCCAAGATTATGTAAAGGTTATTCCATCTCTTAAAATGTATTTAAATCTTACCTATAATACTGGCTTGCCTGGCGGATCGCCAAGTTATGCCGACCCTTATAACTACCAAGTAAGACTCCCGGATTACAAGCGTGCTGATTTAGGTGTAAGCTATGTAATCGTAGATAATACAAGATTAAGGGAAAGTGGCTGGCTGAAACCTTTTAAGGAATTTTCTATAGGAGCCGAAATTTTCAACATTTTTGATGTACAGAATTCAATTACAAATACGTTTGTAAGAGATGTATATACTAAAGTGCAATACTCAATTCCTAATTACTTAACGCCACGCGTATTTAATGTTAGAATGACTGCGAAGTTTTAATACTGAAATATTGCAGGTTAATAGTTGTAGGTTTTAAGTTGATTAGTTCTAAGAATTTCTCCCTAAATGCCGTTTTCAATAAATTCTTTTAGCACATCTACAACGTAATCTACTTCTTCTTTTTTATTGAAACTGGAAAATGAAAAACGGATAGAAGGTTTACTTAAATCCTCGGTTGAAAGAATTTCATTTAGTACGTGGGAACCACCCTCGCTCCCACTCTGGCAAGCACTTCCTTTGCTACAGGCTATACCTTTTAAATCTAATTGAAACAAAAGCAACGTTGCCTTTTCAGCAGAAATTGGAAGACAGACATTCAACAGTGTATATGTACTCTGCTCATTATCGTCGCAACTGCCGTTGAATTTTACCCCTGGAAAGTTTTGGGTAAGTTGACCCTTAAAATAATCTTTCAGCTCAGTAATATATTTACGTTCCTTTTCCAGTTTATGGTACGAAATTTTAAGTGCCTCGGCCATTCCCGCAATAGCATAAACTGCTTCGGTTCCTGCTCTAAGTCCGCGTTCCTGCTCGCCTCCATGGATCAATGAGCGCAAACCTGAATTTTTTCGGATAAATGCAAAACCCGCCCCTTTTGGACCGTGAAACTTATGGGCCGCAGCAGCAGCAAAATCAATAGGAATTTCCTTAAAATCGAGCTCAAAATGCCCAACAGACTGCACTGTATCGCTATGGAAAAGGGCATTATTGGCTTTACAAAGACCAGATACCTTTTTTAAATCCAATACATTTCCCACTTCATTATTTACGTGCATTAAACTAACTAAGGTTTTTTCGGAGTTATTGGATAAAAGCGTCTCCAGGTGTTCGTAATCTACCTGTCCGCATTCGTCAAGTTTTACAAAATCCAATTGAATTTTATATTCCTTTTGAAGCCACTCCAAAGTGTGCAAAACTGCGTGATGTTCTATTTTGCTTGAGATAATGCGTTTTACACCTAAATCGCGAACGGCACTGTTTAATATTAAATTATCAGCTTCAGTGCCTCCTGAAGTAAAGATAATTTCGCTTGCCGCAACATTTAGAAGTTTGGCTACATCCTTTCTTGCATTTTCAAGTAACGATTTAGAAGACCTCCCGTAAGAGTGTGTAGATGAAGGGTTTCCGTATTCAGTACGCAAAACTTCTGAAATGCAGGTTATAACATCTTCGCGTAACTCTGTAGTCGCAGCG
>CAXBDO010000313.1:0-3146 GCA_963974165.1 uncultured Aequorivita sp. | reverse complement strand
GTGCATTTTCTGAACAAACGCTTGCATTTCTGCACGATAATCAGATGGATACTTCGGTAGTTTCAACTTTATTAAAAGATGGCGATGTACTTTTTTCTGAAAGCCAAACAAAACTGGACTCCTGCAAAATCTATGTTATTGAAGGTGAAATACGAAAAAACAATCTAAAAATTACCATAGAAAACTGTGAAGAATTGGCTACGGTTATAGACGCAAAAATCAGCAACGATTAACCGTTTTTAGTTTATATTTTTCTACGCTTTCTTTCCTTTTTCAGCAAGGTAAGTTCCCTACTGGTCTGGCCGGCAACTGAAGTATTTTCCTCGGCACGGCGTATTAAATAAGGCATTACATCTTTTACTGGCCCAAAAGGAATATACTTCGCTACATTATATCCTTCAGCCCCTAAGTTAAATGTAATATGATCGCTCATTCCATAGAGTTGTCCGAACCAAATGCGTTCATCACTTTTGGAAATATTCATATTCTCCATCATCTCCATCGCCAAATAAGTACTAAGCTCATTATGGGTGCCAATAAACAATTCAATATCATCTAGGTTGTCCATAATATAAGCAAGAACCGCATTAAAATTATCGTCGGTTGCTTTTTTGCTCTCGCAGATAGGCGATTTGTAACCTTTTTCTGCAGCACGATCATTTTCCTTTTCCATATAGGCGCCGCGTACAATTTTAAAACCAAGCTTATACCCCTTCAATTTTGCACGTTCGTGAAGTTTCTTCAAATAATCAAGCCGGTCCCATCTGTAGCATTGCAGTGTGTTGAAAACTATTGGGCGTTCCTTGTTGTATTTTTCCATCATGCGTTCGCAAAGGTCATCTGCTGCATCTTGCATCCACGATTCTTCCCCATCAATTAAAATACTAATGCCACATTCGTGGGCGGTTTTAGAAACACGGTCGTATCTAGCTTCGATATTATTCCAAAGCAATTTTTCAGCTTCTGTTAATGGTTCATTCTCGGTAAGCTTTTGAAAAATTTTAAAATGCCCGAAACCGGTAGGTTTAAAAACCGAAAACGGCATCGATTTTTTGTTCTTTGCAAACTGTGTTAGCTCAATAACCTTATTGGCAGTAGCATCAAATTGCGCCTCTTCTTCCTTTCCTTCCACCGAATAATCCAAAACCGAAGAAACACCAACGTCCGACAGTTTATCTACGGTAGACATACAGTCCGTTTCATTTATACCGCCACAAAAATGATCGAAAACCGTAGCACGAATAAGTCCTTCAACTGGTAAATGGACATTAAGCGCGAATTTTGTAACGGCTGTTCCTATTTTTACCAATGGTTCTTTAGAGATCATTTTGAAAAGAAAATAGGCTCTTTCCAATTCAGAATTGCTCTTAAGTCTAAAGGCAGTTTCGGTATTGTCAAAAAGGGAATTTGAGGTCATAAATTTTATTATGTGTGCAAATATAGTTAGATTTGTTTTCTGAGGATACGCTAAAAATCAATAATTAATGAAACATTTACCCGAGCAAAAAGGATTAGTTTATTACAATCAAGATGCGTGGAATACATTTACAAATTATCTAGCGAAACTTAGAAATGTGCAGCTATTTGTAATAGTTGATGAGAATACCGAAAAATACTGCCTCCCCTATTTTGTGAAAAATGTTAAAACGGAAAATGAAATTAAAACAATTACAATTCCTGCAGGGGAAGTATTCAAAAATATAGAAACCTGCGTCAATGCTTGGAATACGCTTTCAGAAGAAGGTGCAGATCGCGCCAGTATAATCATTAATCTTGGAGGCGGCGTTGTTACAGATCTTGGGGGGTTTGTAGCTTCCACTTTTAAGCGAGGCCTGCATTTTATAAACATTCCCACTACCCTGCTGGCTATGGTTGATGCTTCAGTTGGCGGAAAAAATGGAGTAGATCTTGGTTATATAAAAAACCAGATTGGGGTTATTAACCTACCTGAAATGGTAATGCTGGATACCGAATTTCTAAATACATTACCAGAAGAACACATTACCTCTGGTTTAGCGGAAATGCTTAAACACGGATTAATCCATAGTCCGTCAGCCTGGGAACGAATTAAAAATCTCGATTTGGGGAACACCTTGGCTATTGAAGCATTAATTAAAGAATCTGTAAGTATAAAAAGTGAAATTGTAACTAAAGACCCCCTCGAGCAAAATTTCAGAAAATCTTTAAATTATGGCCATACGCTGGGGCACGCTATCGAATCTTATTTTTTGGAAAATGAGGGGAAAAATACCTTACTTCATGGGGAGGCGGTAGCTGTTGGGATAATTCTTGCAACCTATATATCAGTAGAGCTTGCGGGCTTTCCAAAGGATGAATTAGACGGAATAACGGCTACCATTTTAAAGCACTTTCCGAAGCAAGTTTTTACCCAAAAAGACATAGAAGAAGTTATAAAACTTCTGGTTTTCGATAAGAAAAATAGCAACGGGAAGGTGCTATTTGTGCTTTTGGAAGAAATAGGGCAGCCGCGCTTCAACTGTACGGTGAGTAACGAATTGATTTTTAGGGCTTTTGACTACTATAAAAATTTCTAAAAATTTTATTGAATTTATTTTTATCTCCTCTATTTTTGAATAGTTTTATAACCTCAAATTAAAAGATTGAAAATCTAATGAAGCGAATAATTGTAGATTATCGAAAGTTGACCCCCGAAATACTTTCTTTATTAGTTGAAAAGTATCCTGACGGATATGACGACGACCACGTTATTACTTTTAAAAATGCTAAAAGTGAGACAGTTGAAGCCGTTGAGGTTAGAACAGAAGATACCATTTATCTGGTAAAAGTAAGTTCTCGTTTGGAAACCTCTATGGCCAATTTTGATGAAGACGACTATGAAGAGGCAGACTTTAACGAACCAATTAGTGAAATTCCGGAAAGAAAAAAGATTGACGAGGAGGAATGAAAAATTCCTTATCAAAAAAAAAAAGAGGCCCGAAAGCCTCTTTTTTTTTATCCTAATTTGAAATTATGCGTGTTGTTCTTCGTGTTTTCCTTCCTTAATTTCTTCAATTAACTTAGAATTGAAAGCAGGCAAGTCGTCAGGATTTCTACTGGTAACAAATCCTTCATCAACAACCACTTCTTCATCTACCCAATTGGCTCCGGCATTAATTAAATCGTCT
>CAXBDO010000312.1:0-3150 GCA_963974165.1 uncultured Aequorivita sp. | reverse complement strand
GAGGCTAAAACAGAATATTTCGATTGGAATTCCTTTATCGGTAGGCGCCAAATGGCGAACCATTAAAAACAAATCTTTGTTTATTGCCGAATTCTCATTTAAATAAGCATCGGCATAATGGCGGAATACCCCTAAATTGGTTTGATTTCGACCGTTAATAAGCAATTCCTTATCTGCTTCGGTTTGGCGATTATATTTATCAACGTCCTTCTGCCTATGCTCCAAATAAGGTTTTATTAATTGAATATGCTTCAACCTCTCAACATCTTCCTGCGATAAAAATTTAATGGAAGATTGCTTAATAAAGATGGAACGTTTTATTCTTCGACCTTTGCTTTCCTGCATTCCTCGCCAGTTTTGGAAAGAATCTGCAATAAGGCTGTATGTTGGGATAGTGGTATAGGTATTATCAAAGTTTTGAACGCGTACCGTAGCCAGGTTTATTTCGGTTACATATCCATCTGCGCCAAATTTGCTGAACGTAATCCAATCGCCAATGCGAACAATATCGTTAACCGAAACTTGTATGCTGGCAACAAAACCCAGTATAGTGTCCTTAAATATTAATAGAATAACGGCCGATGCGGCTCCCAGCGTTGTTAGACTTACAATTGAAAATCCGGTAAAAAGTTGGATAATCCAAAATATTGCTACACCCCAGGCAAAAATCATCATTACCTGTACATAGCTCTCAATAGGCTTGTCGCGATAACTTGGGTCTTCCTCTAGAAATTTACGGGTAGAGCGAAGTATGCTACGGAAAATGTAAACACACAGAACAATTAAATATCCCTTGGTGGCAATTTGAAGCAAATTGGTCATAAAGGGCGATTCAATAAAAATGATGGGTATTAAATACCACACCACACTTAAAGGTAAAATATGTGCTATAAAGCGAGGGAAATTACTTTTAACCAAATAGTCGTCAAAAGTGGTTTTGGTCTTGTTGCTAAAAGCCTTGAATGTTTCTACAATTACTTTTCTGAAAATTGTATCAAGAACAATAACGCCTATAATTACGATTATACAGTTTACAAGAACATTTAAAAAAATAGCCCATTCTAGGGTCATTCCTTCATTAACCAAATAATCTTGAAAAATACAGCTGTATTTTTGAACAATATCTTTATTCATTATAAGTATTTACGTTCCACATAAAAGGGACCAAAGGGTAATACTGAGCATAAAACTACAATAAATAGATCTGCGATAGACCATTTCAATTTTTTATACATATAAAGCGCCCCACCAACATACAAAATAAAGAGTACCCCGTGGGCCATGCCCACAATTTGTACCATTTCGGGCATTTCCCAAATATATTTTAAAGGCATTGCTATTCCTAGAAGTACAAGAAATGAAATTGCTTCCAAAGTACTTATAAGTTTAAAGGTTTTTACTGAAAGTTCCACTGTAAAATAGTTTTTAGCAAAGATACATCTAGAAAATTGCATCGCTAAACTTTAAGATTTATTTATGGCAGATTTGTTTAAAACAGAATTACTATCTTTAAGAAAAAATAGATGTTTTTACTGCTACAGTCGCCTACCGAAACCATACATACCTCCCTTGAAAATTACTATAAGGAATTTCTAAAAGTACTGCCGCGGGTTGCACTTGCAATTTTGGTCATTGTACTCGGAATTTTGCTAGCACAGCTATTGACCAATTTTTATAAGAAAAGGTTTCAGCAAAAATCTGAAGACCCATTAATGTCTAAATTTTTGGCGCAGGCGGTAAAAATTATCCTGATAATTATTGCCATTATGCTGGCGCTAAAAATTGCCGGCCTAGATGGAATAGCAACCGGACTATTAACAGCTGTTGGCGGTGGCGCTATAATTCTGGGCTTTGCCTTTCAGGATATTGGAAAGAACTTTTTGGCTGGAATTATACTTGCCTTCAACAGACCTTTCAATATAAACGATACAATTAAGATTGACGATATATTCGGTAGGGTGAAGGAACTTAGTTTTCGTTATTCGCATATAAAAACCTTTGATGGGCGCGATATCTATATTCCAAATAGCGATGTGCTAACAAAGCCGGTTGAAAATTATACGGCTGACGGATTTTATAGAGTAGACTTTACAGTGGGTATTGGGTATGAAGATGATATAGAAGCCGCAAAAATGGTTATTCAAGATATACTTAACCGCAATACCGAAATTGTAAGGGACGAATTCCATGAAAACTTTGTTATCGAAGATGAACTGGCAGCAAGTACCGTAAATTTAAAAGTTTTCTTTTGGGTCGACACCTATGACTATAGAAGGGCTTCACGTGTATTGCGTGGCCTGATAATTAAAGAAGTTAAAGAGGCCTTGGCGGCACAAGATTTCAATCTGCCTTCAGATGTGGTGGAATTAAAGCTGTATAAAAACACCCCAGAAATTCCTTTTAAGATAAGCAACACACGTGATCTCGAGAAACCTCAAAATTAATTTTTCAATTACACGAAAGGGCTATGTTAAGGGTTTTGTAGTTCCAATTTCTGTTATAACTAAAATGCCACCATTCGGTACGGATGGTATTAAAGCCGAATTTTCGCATACCTTCAAAAAGCAGTTTTCTATTGGCAAGAATTTCTTTTGAAAAATTATAGTTATCTATATGTGCTTCCCTTCCAAAATAATCATAATCGCTGCCCATTTCAACATAACAGCCATCTAAGGTTTCCAAGGTAATATCTACGGCTGCACCTTTGTTATGTACCGATCCGTTGCCATAGGGATTGCCAACATAGGTAGCTCGTGGCACTTTGGCCCACATTTTTTTCTGCACATCCAAAGGCCTGTAACAATCGTAAATTTTTATGCGATATCCATTTTCACAAAAAAATTGGTTAGCCTGCAAAAGTGCTTCGGCAACTTCTGGCCGCAATAGACATTCTGCACAATCGTAAAGTGTTTCGCCAATAAAATTATTGGGGGTAGCGTATCGAATTTCATATGAAAATTCTGTGGACAGATCTTTTAGGTTTACCAGCGTATCCTGTGGATATTCATTAGCCGAAAAACCCAACAATAATGAAGTTACAAATAAGAGACTCAATAATTTCATTGTCCAAATTTAAGCAGAATTTAATAACATTCGCTTTTGCTCTTTGTAACTTTGGGAAAAACCAATAAACTATGAATGATTTAGGAA
>CAXBDO010000311.1:0-3153 GCA_963974165.1 uncultured Aequorivita sp. | reverse complement strand
AAACGACCACCAACCCAATCCCACATTGGGAAAACATTTTTTTCTAAAATTCCAAAATCAGAGACTGCCTGTAAATTTGTGGAAACTGCAACAAAGTGATTTTCAATATCCTTTTCGGAGGCATTTTTTAAAAACCATTCCCTAACAGTATTGGCATTTGTAAGGGTTTCCTGCGTTGTAAATGTTTTTGAAACAATTATGAACAAGGTCGTTTCTGGGTTTACTTTCTTTAAAATTTCTTGAACATGGTCGCCATCAACGTTTGAAATAAAATGAGAATTTAAATGATTTTTGTAAAATTGAAGTGCCTCCACAACCATATCTGGGCCCAAATCGCTACCGCCGATGCCAATATTTACAATATCAGTTATTTCTTTTCCAGTATAACCTTTATGGCTTCCGTTGATAATTTCTTCAGAGAAAAGATTCATTTTATGAAGCGTTTCCCTCACTTCTGGCTTCATATTGTCGAAATCCCTAAGAGCCGTATGAAGCACTTCTCTATTCTCGGTTCCGTTTATTTTTTCGCCTGCAAATTGCGCTTCAATAGCTTCTTTCAACTTTACTTCTTCGGCCAATTGCAAAAGCAAATCCAAGGTTTTTTGAGTGATTCTGTTTTTAGAAAAATCAACGTAAAACTCTTCCCATTCCACAGAAAACCGTTCCGCGCGCGATTTATCGTCGGCAAATAGCTGTTGCATTTTCACATTTTCTATTTCAGAAAAATGATCATTAAGCTTTTTCCAGGATTCAGTTTTGGTTGGATTTATTTTTGGAAACATCTACTGTGTATCGATTTAAGATTTACGTATTGGGATTTGCAATTTTTCTCTTGTAATGTTCTATCAACCCATCAATTGGTCTGCGCACAATATTCCCCAATTCCAAATGATAAGGTTTCATACAATCGCGGATAATATCTTCAGAAAAGTGAGCTATGGAACCAATAAAATGGATTGGCACGTTTTGAGCTTCTTTGAAACAAAGAATTCTGTATTCAATAAATTTCAGCATCCCTTCGCTGATAAGTTTGTAAAAATAACCGTTTACTTCTTCCGAAGTAAAGATAAATTCGGCAAAAGAAGCTAAATAAGTATTGGGATTCGGCTTTTTATAAAGGTGCATTTTTATGGTATCGGGATCCAAATCAAAGCGACTCTCAAAACTTTTAACCAATTGGGCGGGCATTTTATTGTAAAAATAATCGCGAATTAATCTTTTACCGAAGTAGTTTCCGCTAGCCTCATCCATTAAAACATAACCGAGGGAAGCGACTGTAGTATGTATCTCTTTCCCGTCAAAATAACAACTATTACTGCCAGTACCCAAAATACAAACAATTCCAGGTTCGGAAGTTGCGGCATAAACCGCGGCAACAGTATCTTCTTGAACCACGACTTTGGCCTTCGGGAAAATTTCACCGATGGCGTTTGTCAAAATTTTATTTGGAGTTTTAGTGCCACAGCCGGCGCCATAAAAATCTACCTGCTCAACTTTATCGAAAATGCCTTTAAGATCATTGTTTTCACGAATCCGTACGTATAGTTCCTCTTGCGGAATTACCGCCGGGTTTAAACCGAGTGTTCTCGTTTTAAAAAGAACTTCGCCTTTAGAATCCAACAAAACCCAATCGCATTTCGTGGAGCCACCATCTGCTATTAAAATCATAGATTATAAGCTTGCGATATGAGCAGCTAAGTCGATTAATTTTGAAGAATAGCCATATTCATTATCATACCAAGCCACTAACTTAAAGAAATTATTGTTAAGTGCAATACCTGCGCCGGCATCAAAAGTACAGGTGTGTGGGTCAGACACAAAGTCTTGCGAAACAACATCGTCTTCGGTATAGTTAACAATTCCTTTATATGCCCCTTTTGAAGCCTCCTGAAATAATTTTTTAATTTCCTCGTAGGTTGCAGCTTTCTCAGTTCTAACCGTTAAATCTACCACGGAAACATCTGTAGTTGGAATCCTAAAAGCCATTCCAGTCAACTTTCCGTCCAATTCAGGAATTACTTTCCCTACCGCTTTAGCCGCACCGGTTGCAGCAGGAATTATATTTGATAATGCGCTTCTGCCGCCACGAAAATCTTTCCTCGATGGTCCATCAACGGTAAGTTGCGAAGCAGTTGTTGCGTGAATAGTAGTCATCAAAGCTTCTACAATGCCCAAGTTATCGTTGATGATTTTCGCCAATGGTGCTAAACAATTTGTAGTACAAGACGCATTTGAAACTATGGTATCTTCCGCCTTAACTTCATTGTGATTAACGCCCATTACAAACATTGGCGCAGTTTTAGAAGGTGCAGAAATAACAACTTTTTTTGCGCCAGCTTTTAAATGGCCGGAAGCGTTATCCATTTCAGTGAAAATTCCTGTGCAGTCTATTATTATTTCAGCTCCAACTTCATCCCATTTAAGATTCTCTGGATTTTTTTCTGCGGTAACCCTAATAATTTTATCGTTAACAAGTAGGTGGCCATCTTTAACTTCAACCGTTCCATCGAATTTACCGTGTACGGAATCGTATTTCAAAAGGTAGGCTAGATGATCTACATCTAACAAATCGTTTATAGCAACAATTTCAATATTTTCTCTTTGGGAAGCAATTCTAAAAGCTATTCTTCCAATTCGGCCGAAGCCATTAATTCCAATTTTCGTCATTCTATTTTCACTTTTTTAAATTGAAATTATGTCGGCAACGCGAATCAATTCCAAATCTATTTTATGTTTTGTTTTTACTGTATCCCTAAACAATACCGAAGTAATTTTGTTGTGGACAATGCCTATCATTACATCATTCTCTCCACGCAAAAGCGCGTCTACGGCGCCAACGCCCAATCTACTGGCCAATACCCTATCGTAACAACTGGGTGAACCTCCGCGTTGAATATGGCCTAAAACTGTAACACGTACTTCATAACCCACTAAGTTTTCTTCAATGTATTTTGCAAGTTCGAATATGTTTTTACCAATTTTATCGCCTTCAGATACGACTATAATACTTGAGGTCTTACCTGAAAGTTTACTTCGTTGCAAAGATTCTACCAATCGATCTTTTCCCATGTTTTCTTCGGGAATAAGTATTTCCTCTGCGCCTCCACCAATACCTGCATTTAAAGCGATATCGCCAGAATCCCTACCCATTAC
>CAXBDO010000310.1:0-3250 GCA_963974165.1 uncultured Aequorivita sp. | reverse complement strand
ACGGCGAACTGCTAAAAGCTAGAAGCACCAATGACGAAACCCTGATATTAGATTGGAAAAAAGATTTAAACCTTGGCGATTGCTGTGAGAATAAACATCAGCTGCGCCCCCATATTGTGTGGTTTGGAGAAATGGTTCCAATGATAGAAGCTGCCGCTGAAATCGTTGAAAAAGCAGACGCTATTGTAATCGTTGGCACTTCAATGCAGGTATATCCTGCAGCCGGCCTTGTACAGTATGCAAAAAGGGATGCACATATATATTTTGTAGACCCGAACCCTTCCATTACCGAAAGTAAAAAAATTACGGTTTATGCCGAGAAGGCTTCAACGGGTGTGCCCAAGGTTGTTGAAATTCTAAAGTAAAAAATTATGCTTTCAGAAGATTTAAGACAAAAATTGCTGGAAGTTAACAGCAGTAAAAAGAAAAGGTTGGAGGTTGCGTTTTGGGTAGCTAAAAAACCACAAAACATTCGCGAAATACTTCAGTATGGCCTAAATGACGAAAGTGATTTGTTAGTGCCCTCTGCGTATGTCCTTGAAATTATTAGTGAATATAAAGCTGAAACCTTCCTTAAATATTCGCACTTGTTTTTTGATCAACTTCCAAGTATCCAAAACCACTCCGCCCTGCGCGCCTGTGCAAAAATCTGTGAGATGCTTTGTCGATTTCACTATACGCAGCAATTCGATATATTTTCCGATTTATTGAGTGAAAGCGAAAGACAATGTATTACCGAATGTTGTTTTGATTGGCTTATCAGCGACCAAAAAGTTGCCTGCCAAGTGCCGGCCATGCAATGTCTGTACTATTTAGGATTTGAAGAAGAAAGTCAATGGATCCATCCAGAGCTGAAAATTATTCTTACCCAAAATGCGCCGCTCATGAGCGCAGGCTATAAGGCCCGGGCTCGGAAAATTTTAAAAGATTTGGAATAAAGTAAATTCCTGTATTAGTTAAAGTTAAGTTTAAGCACCATCACAAAACTTGGAACTTTTATAGCTTTACATAACATTAAAGCAAAAAATTATGAGTTACAAATTTCTACTAATTTCCACACTTTTTCTTGCACTTGCCACGGCTTGCAAAGATGCAACCAAGGAAGATTCAGAGTCTATCGTACCAGCAGAAACCAGAGCCACCATCGAGTATAATGAAAATCAATTGGACACAATTCCTGAAACAAATGACGAAGTTTCATTTAGGGGTGATGGCACGGAACCATTTTGGAATATTGAGTTTAAAAATGGAAGAATGCATTTTAAAGCTATGGATGCCGACCTACAATCTTTCGTTGCTCCCATTCCGGAACCGGAAATTCTAGGAAATGCAAAGAAATATACAGCTAGTTCAAAACGAGTAATTATGGAGGTTTTAATTACCGAAGGAGAATGCATTAATGCTATGAGCGGTAAAAAGAGCACATTTAAGGTAAAAGTATCCATTAAACCAGTTTCTCAGGAAAAATTTAACGTTTATGAGGGCTGTGGCGCTTCAAATAGTTTTTAATTATTCAATATGAAAAACAACCTGCTTATTTTGACAGCCCTTGGCGGAATTTTTTTTACTTCCTGTAAAAACGAAGTGCAAAAAAATAGCCAAGAGGAAATTGTTTCCGAAGAAACCCAGAATAACCACAATGACATAAATTCTTTGGATACTGTATGTTATAGTTTTATTTCAGAAAAGGATACTGTAAAGCTTAAAATGAAACGGAGAAAAGACGAAATAACGGGTTCATTAAGCTATAGTTATTTCGAAAAAGATAAAAATACCGGCACCTTTAAAGGCACTTTTGAAAACGATACGCTTCGCGCTGTTTATACTTTTAATTCGGAAGGAACCGAATCTGTACGCGAAATTCTGTTTTTTCAAAAAGGGAATAAACTAATTGAAGGATTTGGCGAAGTGGAAGAAGTGAACGGAAAAATGAAGTTTAAGAAAGGCGCTACCTTTTCTTTAAATAAGAACATGCCCTTGCGCCAAGTTGAATGCGGTAACTAAGCTGAATTACACATTATTATAAAGACAAAAACCTCCTAGATCTTAATCTCTAGGAGGTTTTTTTTTAAGGAAAACACTTTTAAGCATTATCTCGCGGTTGGTGTTTTTCTTGGCGTTGCTTTTCTTGATGGTTTATTTCCTGCCCTTGGGTAGCAGACCTATTGATTGCCTGTTCTTGCTTGCTTTGTTTTTCCTGTTCTAAGTTTTTTTCTTTCTTATCCATAACATTCAATTTATTTGTGAATTGAAAAGTTACTGAACATTTAGCCGCAGGGCAAAAATTTAAAATAGAATTAACACCTACCTTCCTACGTCTTTTAATAACCAATCTTCCAATTTCACATTTTCATCCTTGCTGTGCAGCACTGCTATATTACCTGTTGTTTCAAAAACTACTGCCCGAATATCAGACAATTCCAAAACATTTGCCTCCCTTAATTTTGAGCGAAGATCGGCCTCCGTAACCCTCGCTTTCTTTAAATTTTCTTGAAGTATTTTTTCGCCATCCATTAACAGCAATGGTTCATTATCTATCATTTTTTGAACCATTTTATAGCGCCTAAGCATAGCCAAGGATATTTGCAGCACATAAATTGCTGCCAAGCCTACAATTCCTTGAACTAAGCTTACAGATTCTGATAACACCGTAGTGGCAATAATGGAACCAATTGCTACGGTCATGGCAAAATCAAAACTGCTCATTTTTGAAAAACTTCGTTTGCCCGCAAGACGGGTAAATAAAATTGTTGCAAAATAGATTCCCATTGCTGTTAATACAATAGCAATCATAGAGGTGCTGGATGCTTCAAACCATTTAGTCATTGCGTTTATATTTTAATTAGTTATCTATTAAATTTATAATATTCCAAATACGGATGGGGTGTTTTATTGATAGAATGCACAATGGCTTCCATCCCCATAATACTAAAGGTAATGCCATTGCCTCCAAAGCCAAGAATGTAATGTTCATTATTATCTGGGTTGGGTTTCCCGAAATACGGCAGCCCATCTTGGGTTTCGCCAAAAGTGCCCGCCCACGAATAATCTGCCACAAAAGGAATATCCGGAAAACACTTTGAAAAACTTTTTGTCAGTTCCTTCTCCTTTTTTGGAAGCAGGGCATCGCGACGCAGCGCATTCTTAAATTCACTATCGCCCCCGCCCATAATAATGCGGTTATCATCAGTGCTCCTAAAGTATAAATAGGGCGAATCTGTATTCCAAAAAATCCGGTTTTTAAAAACAT
>CAXBDO010000309.1:0-3255 GCA_963974165.1 uncultured Aequorivita sp. | reverse complement strand
AATCGCAGATTAATTTACTGAAATATCCTGTTTTTTGATAGGGAATGAAATGGGCTGGCATAGGTTTCTTGGAAAAAATTCAAACAAAAATAGCCGTTTTAAATTGGCCGTAGGTTTAAAGATACGTTAATATGGTTTTTCAACCCCAAATTAATAGCGGGATATAGTAAAGTTACGGGGAAGAAACGCCAATTTCATTTTTGGAATTTACCTATCTTTAGCCCGTTTTCTAAAACGTCCGTTATGACCAGAATTTTCAGTTTTCTACTTTGCTTCCTGCCTTTATTTGCCGTTGCCCAACTAAAATCGCCAGCCGAATTTTTAGGCTACGAAATTGGCACCCAATTTACGCGTCATGCAGATGTGGTGGAGTATTTTGAGCACGTGGCGGCCAATAGTGGAATGGTGAATTATTACGACTATGGAAAAACAAACGAGCGCAGACGGCTCACCTATGCCGTAATTTCTTCCCCAGAAAACATTGCAAACCTTGAAAAAATACGCACAGATAATTTAAAGAATATCGGCATTTTGGATGGCTCGGCATCGCCCGAAAAAGCCGTGGTATGGCTTAGCTATAACGTGCACGGTAACGAGGCCAGTAGCAGCGAGGCGGCGATGAATACCGTTTACAAACTGATTACAGAGCATACCAATTGGCTAGAGAATACGGTAATTATAATGGACCCTAATGTGAATCCTGACGGTCGCGATAGGTATGTAAACTGGTACAATCAAGTAAAGGCTACGCCATATAATTCTTCCCGGAATGCTATTGAGCATAACGAACCTTGGCCGGGTGGAAGACCAAATCATTATCTTTTCGATTTAAATCGCGATTGGATGTGGGCGAGCCAGGTAGAAACCCAGCAACGGTTAAAAATATACAATCAATGGATGCCCCAGATTCACGTAGATTTTCACGAGCAGTTCATTAATAACCCATATTACTTTGCGCCGGGGGCAGAGCCTTATCACGATATTATAACTCCTTGGCAGCGTGATTTCCAAAACCAGGTTGGGAAAAATAACGCGAAATATTTCGATAAAAATGGATGGCTATTTTTTACCCGCGAAAGCTTTGATCTTCTTTACCCCAGTTATGGCGATACCTATCCGCTATTTATGGGCGCCATCGGAATGACCTATGAACAAGCGGGCCACGGTATGGCGGGTCTTGGAATTATTAATGACGAAGACATTGAACTTACCCTAATAGACCGTGTGGCGCACCATACAACTTCGGGACTTGCAACCATTGAAATTGCTTCACAACAAGCGGCTAATTTAAATACAGAGTTCAAGAAGTTCTTCAAAAATGATAATTTAAAGTATAAAAGCTTTGTGCTAAAAAGCAATACAGATAATATGAAAGCGCTTACCGATATGTTGGACAAGCACCAAATTAAATATGGTTACGCCAATGGTGGTAAGGTTAACGGCTTTAATTATAATGAGAATAAAAAGGGATCATTAGACGCCACGGGGGCTTTGGTTATAAGTACCAATCAACCAAAAGGGAAAATGGTGCAGGTGCTTTTTGAGCCACGTGCAGCTTTGTCTACCCCCTTAACTTATGATATTACTGCTTGGAGCCTTCCGTATGCCTATGGATTGGAAGCCGTTGCAAGTACAACTTTCGTTGCGGCAAATAATGCTGCCCCAAACGCTGTTGTTTCAAACATAGCACAACCCTCTGCGGCTGGATATATTGCGAAGTGGGATAGCGTAAAGGATGCCGCATTTTTATCGGCACTTTTAAAGAATGGCATAAAAGTGCGTTTTTCCGAAAAGGAACTCAGTTTTGCGGGCAACCAATTTGGAAGGGGAAGCCTAATTATAACCCGAAGCGACAATAAAACCAATCCCGAATTCGACAAAAAATTGATTGAGATAGCAGATAAAATGGGCCGCAAGCTTTATGCCTCGGCCACTAGTTTTGCCGATACAATTACCGATTTCGGGTCGCCATATGTGCATTTAATTAAAAATAAAAAAGTGGCGATGCTACAGGGCGAGGGCACTTCTTCCTTAAGTTACGGCGCCCTTTGGCACTTTTTTGAAACCCAATTGGAATATCCTGTTACTTCCATTAATACGGGCGATATTGGGAAAGTGCAATGGTCTGATTACGATGTATTGGTTTTGCCAGACGGCTATTATAAGTCTATTTTGAATGAAGACGCCTTTAAAATGTTGGAACCGTGGATCAGCAAAGGGGGCACGGTAATAGCCATTGGCGGGGCAATGAATGTTTTTGAAGGGAAGGAAGGCTACGATCTAAAAAAGAATAGCGATGAAGCTGAAGAAAAGGAAAAAGATTCGCCAGAAAATTTGATTCCCTACGCCCAACGTGAACTTGAAAGCACCAAGGAATTTATTACGGGCAGTATCTATAAAGTGAGGTTGGATAATACACATCCTCTTGCTTTCGGATATTCAGATACCTATTACAGTTTAAAATTGGGAAAAGATACTTTTGCGTTTTTAAAGGATGGCTATAATGTGGGCTACATAAAGGAACCTGAAAGCGTTTCCGGCTTTTCTGGCGCAACGGCCAATGCCGGTCTAAAGAATTCAATAGTTTTTGCGGAAGCTAAAAAGGGCAGTGGTAATATTATTTATTTGGTAGACGATGTTTCCTTCCGCTCCTTTTGGCAAAATGGGAAATTGTTTTTGGCGAATGCTATATTCTTTACCAGTAGCGGCGGTCACTTTTAATTTTTTGAGAAAAACTTTTCGGACTCTTATTGAATAGTATTTGCTGGCGAATGAGTTGTAATTAGTGCATAACAGCTTTGGGCATTTGCACTTGCACGCTAATTTCTTCGGTAATAATTTCAGAAAGCAGTTCGAGTTCTCCCCCTTCATATAGTTCGTCTATAGACTGCATATCTACCGTTTCCCACGGGTCTACTTTATAGTTTTCGTAATCAACAAAGCGAATGCCATTAACCATTCTAGGGTTAAAGGCCTTGCGGAAACGGATGCCGCCCTTGCCGGTATAAAATTTATAGGCAAAATAATCTACCGTAAAGCCATCCTTCGCAATCCAGTACATATAAACATCTTCGTGGTCTTCGCCGCCACCTTCCTGCGCAAAGGTAACTTCAACTTCATAGTATTCCTTGCCATCAATTTCGGCCTCGCCAACCAATTCCTTTTTAACAGCTGGGGCGTTTAAGCCATAGGGCAACTGTACAAAATACACCACCGAATTTACAGTAAACTCTCTAGTCTTAAGATTTGCATATT
>CAXBDO010000308.1:0-3257 GCA_963974165.1 uncultured Aequorivita sp. | reverse complement strand
TTGATGGAATTTTTTTAGGTTCTATAGATAATGGACTGGACAATATACGAGGCATGGCAGTTGTAAATAATACGGAAGTATGGGTTTGCAATAGTGGTTCTAATAATGGTGCGCCCGGTAACGCAATTGTGCGTTATGATTTAGCCGGGAACAGTCTAGGTTCATTTCTAGTTGCCCCTGAATCTGAATCGCCTTTTGATATTATTGACAATGGAAATGGCGAAGTATATATTTCATACAGCGCTTCAGATAATATTGAAAGAAGGGACTACAATGGAAACTTTATTGGTAACATAGTTGAACCGGGTGTAGTTAGGTTTATTCAGCAAATAGAAATTGAAGAGCCTGGAATTATCCTGGCTGCAGTTTTCAGCATTATTAGCGGTGGAAATCAAAATGGAATCTATCGTTTTTCAGAAGTTGATGGCACCATTTTAGACTTTTGGAATCTTGGAAACACAAGGGGTGTAGCTAAACTTGGCAATGGCGAAATTCTATGGTCTAGCGCTGCTGGTGTTAATCGCTTAGATCCGGTTACGGGCAATAGTGTACTTATTAGTGGTGGCACCTCGCAATATTTTGGTCGCATTATGTTTGCGTGTACAACCCCTCCAACACCAACTGGCGATGCACAACAAACCTTTGAACCTGGTGCTACCCTAGCCGATATTGTTATTGATCCTACAGATGTAACTTGGTTTGCAACTGAAGCCGATGCCAACAATAATGTAAATCCGTTGCCAAATGATACTCCATTGGTAGACAACCAAACTTACTATGCTGTAAATATTGTTGATGGTTGTTTAAGCGACCCTTTTGCCGTTACTGTAACCGTAACCTTAGGCGTTGGTGAGTTTACATCGTCTAACTTTAAGTATTATCCAAACCCAACAGATAATAAGCTTACTTTAGAGCATACTACAGCCATTTCAAACATTCTTGTAACGAATGTGTTAGGACAACAAATTTTTGAAAAAACTCCAAACGCTGAAAATGTAGAAATTGATTTCTCACAATTCGCAATGGGGGTTTATTTGGTGAAAGTGGTAACCGAAAATTATAGCACTACAATTCAGATTATAAAGAAGTAATCTAATTGCAAATTATTAAATCGCCACTCAATATTTTTTGGGTGGCGTTTTTGTTTTTAAAAGATAGATTTAAGAATAGTATTCAATCCTTTAAAGCATAGATAAATTGCACCTGCCTCGGCAATAATTCCGAAGAAGAGAAAAATGTAAAACATAAATGTTTCCTTGTTGAGAAAAGATAACGTAAGCAAATACGGACTTAAAAAGAGCAACGGCAGAGCGAATGCCATATATTTTAAACCTTTTTTCAATAATTCAAAGTCTGTATGTTCTCTACCCATTTTGAAAATTATTAATTGCGTTGCGCACGTTTTTGTGTTTTTCTAAAAGCTGTTGTGCTTCTATTTCTGAAATATTCAGTTCCGTCATAATCATTCGCACCCCACGGTCTACAAGTTTGTTGTTGCTGAGCTGCATATCGACCATTTTATTTCCTTTTACGCGTCCCAATTGCACCATAGCTGCCGTAGAAATCATATTCAAAACTAATTTTTGGGCGGTGCCAGCTTTCATTCTGGAACTGCCGGTAACAAATTCGGGACCTACGGTTACCACAATTGGAAATTGGGCCGTAATGGCTAACGGACTTTCTTCATTACAAGTAATGCAGCCCGTTGAAATATTTTTCTCGTTACATTTTTTTAGAGCGCCAATTACATATGGAGTAGTTCCTGAGGCCGCAATACCAATCACCACATCTTTTTCTGAAATATTTTTACCTTGAAGATCTTTCCAACCTTGGTTCTCGGAATCTTCTGCAAATTCTACGGCTTCGCGAATTGCGGTATCACCACCGGCAATTAGCCCGATAACCAAATCGTGTGGTACTCCAAAAGTTGGCGGACATTCACTTGCATCTACTATGCCCAAACGGCCACTTGTACCCGCGCCAATGTAAAACAACCTGCCGCCTAACTTCAATTTTTTCACTACCTCTTCGGTTAAACTTTCTATCTGAGGTAGCGCTTTTTCAACCGCAAAGGCAACTGTTTTGTCTTCATTATTGATATTCTGAAGCAATTCAGAAACGCTCATTTTTTCTAAATGATTGTATTTTGAGTCGGATTCCGTGGTTTTTATAAAAGACATTTTATTTAGTGTTCAGTGTTCAGTGTTCAGTGTTCAGTGTTCAGTGCTCAGTGCTCAGTGCTCAGTGCTTCGTTTTCGTTTTCGTTTTCATTTTCGATTTCTATTACGAAGTTAAGGTTTTTACTGAACAGTATAATTAAGGGTTGAAACTTCAGAAATCCTGAAATATCCCAACGGATAATTAGCGGCATTCGTTTCGTTTATAATATTGCCTCGAACGGTTGCGGGCTGTGTTTCAAATGGACCACCCCCACCGCTTGTTTGCTGCAGAAGTATAAACATAAAGTTGTAATACGCCTCGCTTACCCCATAGAGATTGAACTGAACTTCATCACCAGGCGCTAAATCATCTACCAAGTAATAGCCAAAAATGGTGTTGCCGTCAAAAAATTCATCTTTATAGACGTCCAGGGCATCGCCCCTTTCAGAAAGTCCTTCAAAAAAATAGAAATTTCTTTCGTTTTCTGGATCGGTAAAAAATGCTTTCAGCTCAATATCTTCCCCAGAAAATCCACCATCATCGCACTGTTCAACATATTCTAGAGGCGAAACGGGGTAAAGTTGTTCAGTTGCTGAATAGGTTTCACCCTTATAAATAATTTTTAAAGTATAGGCTAGGTTTAACAGCAGCGGAATTGTTGCCATATATACACCATCTTGTGTATAGTTGAAATTATAAACCACTCCATTTTCATCAGTAACCATCACATTGGCATCGGTAACATACGGCACATCATTATTGAAATACGGGGAGGTTGTTGTTAATTTTACCATCGCGCTACTATTGCCGTCATCCCAAATGTTCAAGTTGGCCTCAACCACTAATCTTGATGGGGCGTCGTTAAGTTCAACGTCTATAACGTCTTCACACGAAGTTAAAAACCCCAAGAAAATCAATAAAAAATATAGCTTCTTCATATTCTTAGAATTTAAAATTATAGGTTACCGACGGAATTATCCCAAAAATGGAAAGCCTTACGGCTTCATTTTGACCGATGTCGGTATTCTCGCTAAAAGTAATGGAAGCCGCGTTTTTACGATTATAAACATTGTAAATACTGAAAACCCATTCGCCTT
>CAXBDO010000307.1:0-3267 GCA_963974165.1 uncultured Aequorivita sp. | reverse complement strand
AACTCTCTTCGCCGCCCCCAATAAATTCAAGCTCCGGAAAATCGTTTATCATTTTTGCAATCCACTTAAAACCTGTAAGGCCTTCAATATATTTTACGTCAAAATGTTCTGCAACTTTTTGAACCATCGGCGTTGAAACTATTGTGGAAGCCACAAATTGATACCCGCTCAGTTTGCCAGCTTGCTGCCATTTTTCCAAAAGGAAATGCGTCATTAAAACCATTGTTTGGTTTCCGTTTAGCAGGACCATTTCATTATTGTTATTTCTAACGGCTATACCCAATCGATCGCAATCTGGATCGGTGCCGATAACAATATCGGCATTTTCACTTTCTGCGAGTTCCAGAGCCATTTTTAAGGCTGCTGGTTCTTCAGGATTAGGCGATTTTACCGTGGGGAAATCGCCATTGGGCTCGGCTTGTTCTTCCACAATCAAAATATTGGAATATCCAGCCTGCTCCAAAACCTTCGGAATCATTGTAATTGAGGTTCCATGGAGTGATGTGAAAACAATTTTTAGATTGTCTTTAGCTTCCTTAGGCGTATTAAAAGTTCCGTTTTCCACAGAAGCTTTGGCAAAGGCCTCATCAACTTCGGTATCTATATATTGAATCAAACTTTCGTCCGCTTCAAATTTTATGTCTTCGTATTTAAGTGAATTTATTTCGGCAATTATTTCGCCATCCTGCGGTGGCACTAACTGCCCACCATCTTCCCAATACACTTTATAACCGTTGTATTCGGGTGGGTTGTGCGATGCTGTTAAAACAATACCTGCTTGGCAACCCAAATATTTTACGGCGAAGGAAAGTTCTGGGGTAGGTCTTAATTCAGAAAAAAGGTAAACCTTAATTCCGTTTGCTGAAAAAACATCGGCCACAACTTTCGCGAATTCCTTGCTATTATGGCGGCAATCGAACGCTATTGCAACTTTAATTTTCTGCTCGGGAAATTGGGCTTTTAAATAATTTGAAAGACCTTGGGTGTTTTTTCCCAAGGTATATTTGTTGATTCGGTTATCGCCAAGGCCCATAATGCCACGCATTCCGCCAGTTCCAAACTCTAAATTTTTATAGAAACTATCTTCCAGCCCCTCGGGGTCGTGGGCAATCATTTCTTTTATGCTATGTTGGGTTTTTTCGTCGAAAAAAGGGGTGAGCCATTGGTTAACTCGGGCTAAAATTTTCGGGTCTACGTAAATCATTCGCTTATTTTAAAGTGCAAAAATAGTAATAATAAAGGGGAGATAGGGAATTTAAGAATTAACCCTTTCCTTAATAATGTAGTTTTGGGAATCTTTTTTGCTTCTCAATATAAGTTCGCCCAAAAATCCCGCTAAAAATAATTGGGACCCTAAAACCATGGCCGTAAGCGCAATAAAAAATTCGGGTCTGTCTGTTATAAGTCTTGCAGACGGATTAATAAAAAGCTTGTCGATTCCTAAAAACAGCGCAAAACAGAAACCTACAAATAGCATAAATGCGCCCCAGGCACCAAAAAGGTGCATTGGCCGTTTGCCGAAACGCGATAAAAACCAAATGGTAATTAAGTCTAAAAACCCACGTATAAAGCGTTCTGCGCCAAATTTAGTTGTGCCATATTTTCTGGCTTGGTGGAGAACAGGTTTTTCCGAAATATTGCTGAAGCCCGCATTTTTAACGAGTACAGGAATGTATCGGTGCATTTCGCCAGTAACTTCAATAGATTTTACAACGTCTTTTTTATACGCCTTTAAGCCGCAATTAAAGTCGTGCAGTTTTACGCCCGAAGTTCTTCGCGCGGCATAATTGAACAATTTAGAAGGGAGGTTTTTGCTAATTACCGAATCGTAACGCTTCTTTTTCCAGCCCGAAACAAGATCGAAGCCTTCGTTGGTAATCATATTATAAAGGTCTGGAATTTCTTCCGGATTGTCCTGCAAATCGGCATCCATCGTAATAATTACATTCCCTTCCGCCATTGCGAAACCTGCGTGCAGTGCCTGCGATTTGCCGTAATTTTTTTGAAAACGGATTCCTTTTACTTCCGCATTATCGCGGGATAGCTTCTCAATTATTTCCCAAGAACTATCGGTGCTGCCATCGTCTATAAAAATGAGTTCATATAAAAAACCATTGGATTGCATAACAGCTGCAATCCAACGGTAAAGTTCATTTAGCGATTCTTCTTCGTTAAGAAGAGGTATAACGATGGAAATATTCATTAATTAGTTTAACGGGTTTGGATTCTTTGTTTTGAAAATTAAGGCAACAAGCAATCCTATTACACTCATAAATGCAAGGCTAAACACGTAGTTTTTAAGCTGCGAAATAGCCGAAAAATTATCCTGTTCTGCCATTTTTGCCATTTGGTCTTCTATTGCGGCTTGGGGAGTTCCAAATTTCTCTAGCATCTCGGCGGTCATTGCCAAGGTTTTTTCTTGTAAATAGGAAGCCATTTCTGGGTCAATAACGTTGAAAATTAAAATTCCAACTACGGTACTTATTAAAATTCCAACGGCTACCGTAATAAAATATACTGAAAAGGCTTGCTTAAAACTTATAATTCCGGCCAGTAAACTTTTAGCTTTTGCAACAGAAACAATACCTACGGCAATAATAACTATAAAACTTATAATGCCCATATACCATTTTGTAAAAAGGTCGGGGTTAAGAACATACATTAATGTAGTAATTAGCGCTAAAATAGCTCCTAGAATAAGACCATAATTGGCTGCCGATTTTTTAATTGAAATTGGTTGCGTTTCCATTTGATAGTTGTTTTTTTTGGTTCAGTTTGTTAGTAAACAAAGATAGCAAAACGTTACATTTGCGTGCGATTTAGCAATGAATTAAAAAAGTGAATAAATTTGTTGCTAGTTTGCAATTAATACTTAAATTTGCAAACTCAATTCCGAAAGGTCGGATGAGTGCATTTAAATAATAATATTAGAGAGATGAAAAAAGGTATCCACCCAGAAAATTATAGACTAGTTGCTTTTAAGGATATGAGCAATGAAGATGTATTCCTTACAAAATCAACTGCAGATACAAAAGAAACTATCGAGGTAGATGGTGTTGAGTATCCTTTGGTGAAAATGGAGATTTCACGTTCTTCACACCCTTTCTACACTGGAAAAGCAAAACTTATTGATACTGCTGGACGTATTGACAAATTCAAAAATAAATACGACAAGTTTAAAAAACCTGCAGTAAAAGAAAATAAAGAAACGAAATCAAGTTTAACATTTGGAGATTAATTATGGGATCAATATTTAGACCAGCACCA
>CAXBDO010000306.1:0-3283 GCA_963974165.1 uncultured Aequorivita sp. | reverse complement strand
GAAATATTACGACTTGCCCGAATTTTTCAAAAAACACAATGTACATGTAGTTAGCAGCATGCCCCATTGGACGCGCGGTAAAACTGATAAACAAAGGGGCGAAGGAGTTTTCGACCTTTCCATAAGGGCTCTGCAGGAATTGAACGCTGTAGGTTATGGAATGCCAAACAGCGATTTGCGCCTAGATTTAGTCTATAACCCAAGCGGCGCCTTTTTACCGGGCAACCAAGCCAGTATGGAAAAGGATTTTAAGAAAGCCTTGCTAGATGATTTTGGAATACACTTCCATAGCCTTTTTGCCATTACCAATCTCCCCGTTTCCCGATTTTTGGATTATTTGATTGCTTCAGAAAATTATGAAGACTATATGTATTCTTTGGTTGAAGCCTACAATCCCGCGGCTGTAAAAAATGTAATGTGCCGCAATACCATTTCCATTAGCTGGGACGGCTATTTGTACGACTGCGATTTTAACCAAATGTTAGAATTGAAGGTTGCGAGCAAGATTCAGCATATTTCGGAATATAACGAAGACATTTTAAACGATAGAAAAATAATAATAAGCCAGCATTGTTACGGCTGTACCGCCGGTGCGGGAAGCAGCTGCCAAGGTGCGGTAGCCGAGTAGCAACTGCAAATATCTTGGCCTTAATTGCCTTCTAAAACCAATGAAAACCATTGTATCCTTTCTTTTAATATTGTTTGTTGCCGGTACTGTTACCGGCCAAAAGTCTGTTGCGAAATTGCTGGAACAGCACAACAGCAATAGTATTGGCTACATTTCCATCGAAGAATTACGCATGCTGCAATTAAACAATACAGTGGTTATTCTGGATGCTCGGGAGCCAGAGGAATTCACAGTTAGTCACCTAAAAAATGCTATACATGTTGGGTATAACAATTTTTCTGTGGAAGCAAAACCGCTTCAAAAGTTAAAGAAAGACAGCCCAATAGTTGTTTATTGCTCTTTGGGAATCCGCTCTGAAACTATAGGCGAGAAATTGAAAAAGTCTGGCTTCACCAATGTAAAAAACCTATACGGCGGAATTTTTGAATGGAAAAACAAAGGTTACCCTGTGTTCGACACCAATGGAAAAGAGACAGAAAAAGTACACGCGTTTTCTAAACATTGGAGCCAATATTTACAAGCTGGCAAAGCCGTATATTAATTTTCCGAACCGATCACTGAAAACTGACCACTAATAAATGGGTTTACTTTCCTCAAAACATACGAACGACGCCAACGAAATGGCAGCCGATTTCTATTTTCCCGCTTCAAAAAAAGCACTGATTATTTTTACCCGCAACCCAGAATTGGGTAAGGTAAAAACCCGTCTGGCCAAATCGGTGGGCGATGAGAGCGCATTAAAGATTTATAAGTTTTTATTAGAGCACACTGTAAAAATCACCAAAAATTTGAATGTGGATAAATTTGTTTTTTATTCCGAAAACATACAACGCGACGATATTTGGGATTCGGAAATTTTCAGAAAAAAAATGCAATCGGGAAGCGATTTGGGCGAGCGCATGAAAAATGCCTTTTCAGAATTATTTGGGATGGGTTATGAAAAAGTAATGATTGTTGGCAGCGATATTTTTGAACTGCAACAAAATGATATAGCGGCCGCATTTGAAACTTTGAACACAAACAAATTGGTAATTGGCCCCGCCAAAGACGGGGGCTATTATTTATTGGGAATGGAGAAACTGCATCCTGAATTATTCCTCAACAAAAATTGGGGCACAAGTACAGTTTTGGAAGACACTCTCAAAGATCTTCAAAACGAAGATTTCGTTTTACTGGACGAGCGGCGCGATGTAGATTTTTACGCCGATATTAAAGATGTTGATGCCTTTCAACACCTATTGCCACCTTATTTAGACAACAACTTTTTATAGAAATATGAGTATTCCAAAATATATTGAAGAAGCAGTAGCTTATCTGCAACATAGAGGTTTTGAAAAGCCAGAAGTAGGAATTATACTGGGCACTGGCCTAGGAAAGATAATTGAAAACGTAGAAATTGAAGTAGAAGTAAGTTACAATCACATCCCAAATTTTCCTACGGCTACCGTTGAATTCCATAAGGGTAAATTAATTTACGGCAGTTTGGAAGGCAAAAAAGTGGTGCTTATGCAAGGGCGTTTTCACGTGTATGAAGGTTATTCACTTCGCGATGTTACTTTTCCCGTGCGGGTTATGCACCTTTTGGGGATTAAAAATTTATTGGTTAGCAATGCTGCAGGGGCAATAAACCTAGACTACAAAAAAGGCGAAATAATGCTTATTGACGACCATATTAACCTGCAGGGCGATTCGCCCCTAGCCTTCCGCGGAGTTGAAAAAATGGGCGAGCGCTTTGTAGATATGAGCGCACCCTATAATCCCGCAATGAATCAAAAACTGGAACAAATTGCTTCCGAAAAGAATATAAAATTGCACAAAGGCGTTTACGCCAGCGTGGTGGGTCCGCAACTGGAAACACGCGCCGAATATAGATACCTAAAAATTATTGGCGCAGACGCCGTGGGAATGAGCACAGTGCCCGAAGTTATTGTCGCCAACCATTTGGGCTTGCCCGTTTCGGCCCTTTCTATCTTAACCGATGAATGCAATCCAGACAATCTGCAACCCGTAAACATTGAGGAAATTATTGCAATGGCCGCCAAAGCGGAACCAGATATGATTACTCTTTTCACAAATTTGATTAAACAACTATAAAATAATTTTTGGGTTTGTTGTTCACTGAACACTGACCCCTGACCACTGACCACTGAATACTGAACACTAAAAACATGAGCTACTTAGATACTACCAACGACGTTTACAAACAAGCTGCCCTAACTCCAGATGTTGGCCTGTGCTGCACTACAAACCCTATTTGGGAGCTGCCCGGATTAAAAATCCCAAGGATTATGCAGGAAATGAATTATGGCTGCGGCAGCACAGTAAATGCCCGCGATCTTACAAACAATCCCAAGATTTTATACGTTGGTGTTGGTGGCGGAATGGAATTGCTACAGTTTTCCTATTTCAACAGAAACAAAAGTGGGGTAATTGGGGTTGATACCGTAGATGAAATGCTGGAAGCTTCCCGTAAAAATTTCGCGGAAGCTGAAAAAGTAAATCCATGGTTTAAAAGTGAATTCGTTGACCTTAAAAAAGGCGATGCGCTAAATCTGCCGGTGGAAGATAATTCCATAGATGTTGCAGCCCAAAATTGCCTCTTCAATATATTTAAGGCCGAAGATCTTAAAAAAGCGATTGACGAGATGTACCGCG
>CAXBDO010000305.1:0-3287 GCA_963974165.1 uncultured Aequorivita sp. | reverse complement strand
CAGAGATAGACCTATATTTTAATTCCCTATTAAATAATGAAGGGAAAATATTCCGGATTGATACCATTTCGCTGGAAATAAATATCAATGATAAAGATTCATTAAGCATTTTAAAAGAACTCATTATTAAGGAACTAAAAAGCAAAATCGATTTTTCCCTTAATTCAAGAATTCCTTTAGAAAATTCTATAATTAAAACTGCGGCACAAAGTGATACCGAAGCTTTGCTGTACTTTTTGGAGACCGGCAACTTGCCTTGGTGGTCTTCATCAGAAACTATTGATTGGACAGTGTTTTTTGAGAATTTTGATCCAGAAGTTGAAACGAAAAATTCATTAAAAAAGCTATTCGCAAAAGCAGAAGTACGGAAAAGATTGGTTTATCAATTTGATGACAGTTTATTATTTAAGATGGTATTGTCTTTATTGAATTTTTCCAAACCCTTCATAAAAAAGGAACTAAAAATTATCGAAGGTTTTAGAATGCAATTTTGGGAAGCAAGTTTAAACTATTCAATCCATAAAAATCCAGATGCGCTTTTTCCTTTATTTAAAAATATGGCCCCAAAGCAAAGAACGGAATTGTTTCAACTATTGAATAAAACTTATGGTATTGACCTTTCAAAAGCTGAAAAAGGAATCGATAAAGTAAACAGGGAACCTGAAATTGTAGTAAAAAACAATTCATTGAAGGAAGAAACAATTAATTCTAAACTTGATTTCGATACAAAAAAAGATGAAGAAGGAATTTTAATCCAAAACGCGGGATTAATACTATTGCATCCATTTTTAAAAATGTTTTTTGAAAAAATGGAGTTTCTTTCTGAAAAAACGATAAAACCAGAAAAGATAGATGAAGCGATAAATGCGCTCCATTATTTGGCTACAGGGAAGGAACAGCCTTATGAATATGAACTTGTTTTCGAAAAATTTCTGTGCAACCTTCCCCTTCACTTCCCAGTAAACCGTCATATCCAACTAACAAAAGCCCAAAAAATGGCATGCGAAATTTTATTGGTAGCAGTACTTGGGCATTGGACTGCCTTAAAGAGCAAATCGACTGAAATTCTTCAAAACGAATTTCTGCAGCGGGAAGGAAAACTAATTATTTCATCAGACAAACAACAGCTATTTATTCAGCGAAAAACCCAAGATATTCTCTTAAATAAATTGCCATGGAACCTACATTTAATTAAAATTCCATGGCATAAAAAAGTACTTTATGTTGAATGGTAAAAATGTAGATTATGAAAATATTCCATCAAAACTCACAGAAATTGGCACATCCTACAAATAGTAGCCATAGACACAATACCCCGCTATTTTTCCCTATTCAAAAGAAATTAGCTGTTGGCAAGGCCGACGATATTTATGAAAGGGAAGCAGATACCTTAGCCGATAAAGTTGTGCAGCATTCGGAAGCCGGCCGTGAAAACGCTGCCAACCCATTTTTCCCTCCAAGGCAGGTGGCGCAATCCTCGTTACAAGGTTCTATTACCCCCTTAATTCAATCGTCAAAATTAGATGAAGAACCCCTTCAAAAAAAGTGCGAAACGTGCGAAAAGGAAGAAAACATACAAACAAAATCTTCAAATTCCCCCAACGCTGTCCCTCCAAATTTTGAGAAAACTTTAAATAGTACGAAGGGTGGTGGCAGCCCCTTAAAGAAAAACATAAAAGGCGAAATGGAGGCAGGTTTTGGAACCAATTTCAGCAAGGTAAGGATTCATACAGATTCGACCGCAGAAAAATTAAATGAAAAGTTAGGAGCCCAGGCGTTTACCACTGGCAACAATATTTATTTCAATTCCGGTAAATTTAGTCCGGAATCTAAAGAAGGAAAACATTTGTTGGCCCATGAACTTACACATACCCTTCAGCAAAATGGCGGTTCCAAAACCCCAATTCAGAAACAAGAAAATACAACGCTACAAATGCAAATGGCAGGTACAACTGCTTCTGCTGAAGCCTGCACTGGTTTTGAAGAACAGATTAGATTGGCCAAGGACGCTGCCGCCCAATGGGTTTCGGCTACCAGACAATGGTTTGCAAATTATGAAAACCTAATAAGAACACGGGCGCCAAGAAATTCCAGTGCTATCAGCATTGGTAGCGAAATTTATCGGAATTTTCGATTGCTGGAGGATAATTTTCGTATTTCAAGACATATGCGAATTGAAGTTCCAACTTCCTCCTATACGCAGTATACTTCAGAGCAATTTGTTGCCTTAGCCCAGGCTTCATCTACGGTTCGAAGTAATTTTATAAACATGGATGTAGCTTCCCAAACAGCAATGTGCTTTAATGAAACTTGCCCCACCGGTAGGGTTGGCACCGAGGTTTTTGGAAGTGCTTTTGCCGGATCGCGCGAATATACACTTAACACCCAATGCTGGAGCCCGCTAGGGGAAAATTTGCGGGCAGGGGTTGTACTTCACGAATGCTTCCACAGTAAATTTTCAAGTTTCACGGGCGATACCTATTCTTTTGAGCCTAACTACCCCGGAGGTAGTGCGATGACGAATGCAGAAAGTTATGCCATTTTTGCATCCATTATTGGTTCAAATTCATCCTACAGATCTATTGTATTGGAAGAAACACTCATTACAGGAGCTATTTCCAGTGAAGCTGAAACAGAGGTACCCGAAACAGAAACAACCCCTGCGGAATAGTTTAAACACATAAAAAGGGTAACTTTAGAAAAATTGGGCGTCAATATGTTGTATATAAAAGTAATTATTGGTGAATTACTAAATTTTAAAATAGAAAAATGGCAAAGGCAGAAGAAGTTGAATTGAACCAAATTTTTGAATATCTAGAATCCGTAATTGCTTGGCGCATTAAAAATCCGACAGCAAATTTTGAAAAGAAGGCACCCACCCTCGATTCAAAAAAATTGGGAAAATCAGCCTTGGGCAGCTTTTTAAAAGAAGAAAAATTACAGCCTGCGGAAGTGGTAATACTTCTATTGGCTCTGGTACCAACCTTCTACCCTTCTTTTCCTCTCGATGTGGTTTCAAAGGAGTTTCCAAACGGAACAGACCTTGTACAGTTTGGAGGAGTTAAGGGCAAAAACCATCGCGGAATTCTTCCTACAGGGGAAACGGCTCAATTTATTTTGGGTGGGTCCAATTTAAATGAAAGAATGAGGTGCCTCGATTACTTTTCCGAAGCGCATTTCTTCAACAAAAAAACAATTTTATATCTCGAAGATGTGCACGAGGGCGAGCCACTGATGAGTGGGAAATTAGTTCTTTTCCCCGATATAATTTAAAACGTTACCAAAGG
>CAXBDO010000304.1:0-3306 GCA_963974165.1 uncultured Aequorivita sp. | reverse complement strand
GTGAAACAGGGGTGTTATTTTGGGCGCAAAGCACTTTAGCAGCCTGTATATTTCCTTTTGCAACGTGATCGCGAATTTGGTTCATAAAATTGCTGTCCATTTTGGAAGCTGCTTTTATGGCGAAAAGGCGTTCAAAATAAATATATACCGCCACAAATAGAAGAACAAACAGTACTAATATTATTATTTGTCCGGCCGTTCCTCCGTTAAGAAGAAGGTCCATAATAGACAGGGTTTTTTCTTCAGAAATTGGTTCAAGATCTTGGGCAACTTCGGCACCTTCTTGAATAAAGAAATTTAACATAGAATAGGTTTTGTTTTAGTGAATAACGCCTTAAGGTTTCAGAAATTGTTAGGTGTGATGAAATATAACTCGTTCAATCAATAAGAATACGCCCGCGCCGGCAATAAAGCCCACAAATGCAAGCCAAGTTATCTTTTTTAAGTACCATATAAAGTCTATACGCTCCATTCCCATTGCGGCAACTCCAGCGGCAGAGCCAATAATAAGCATACTACCCCCGGTTCCGGCAGAATATGCAATAAAATGCCATAATACCGAATCCATAGGCATATCGTACATCCCAATAGAAGCGGCTACCAACGGTACGTTATCAATAATTGCGGAAACGATTCCCAAAAGTATAACTACCACATCCTGATTTGGAATGGCTGCCTGCAACACCTCGGCTAGGTAACGTAAGGTACCAACCGGGTCGCCATTTTCAGCAACTCCATATACAAGACTTTCAAGCCCAGCTACCGCCATTAATATACCAAGGAAAAATAAGATACTCGAAATTTCAATTCGCGATAAGGCTTTATGGGCAGAATACAAATGTCTTCTTTCCTTGCTGAAATCTTCCTCAGGGTGAATGTATTCCGAAACTAGCCACACTACCCCAAGTGCAAGCATCATTCCCATATAAGGAGGAAGGTGCGTCAAAGTCTTGAAAACGGGAACTGAAACAATCATTCCCAATCCTAAAAACAACATTGTTTTACTGCTCAATAGGGCTGCTTCGTCATTCTCATCGCGCGCATCTACTTCTACGTGACCTTTGAAGGCTGGTAAATAGGTTGCAATTATAAATGGTAGTGCAAAACATACAATTGAAGGAATTACAACAAATTCAATTAAACCTGCAGCAGAAACTTTTTTGGCTATCCACAACATAGTGGTAGTTACATCACCAATTGGAGACCAAGCCCCACCGGCATTCGCGGCTATTACAACCATAGCGGCAAACCAAATTCTGTCTTCCCTTCTGTGGATTAATTTTCTCAATAACGTAATCAATACAATAGTAGCCGTAAGGTTATCTATAATTGCTGAAAGGATAAAAGCAAGTATCCCTATAATCCATAGTAGTTTTTTCTTGCTCTTCGTTTTAACGGCCGATTTTAAGATCTCGAACCCGCGGTGAAGATCAATTATTTCTACAATAGTCATGGCGCCGATAAGGAAAATAAGAATTTCAGCTGTTTTTCCTAGGTGATGGAGCAAGGTACCCTCAAAGCCTTCCATGGCAAGCTCTCCGCCCGTTAGGAAACTGAAAACCTGTTCCTCGGTATTAATTACATTAAACCAGCCACTTGTAAAACCAATCGCCAAAACTGCCCAGATAAGCGCCGCCATAATTAGTGCCGGCACCGTTTTGTCCAGTTTTAAAGGATGTTCTAAGGTGATGGATAAATATCCGATTACGAAAATTAAAATAATGATTGATTCCATAATAATGCTGATTATTGAGAATTAAACTAGTTGTTTCAATGCAATTTCAAAAGCAGTCTTGCTAATGTTCGTTTTGGTGCTGTTATTGTCGAAAGTATTTTGGATAGCATTTTTAATGGTAATGGAAGTATCATTAAAAATTGCCTCATCCGTCATCTGCACCTTGCGTTCCATAAAATAGGCAAACACTCGGGCCATACCACAATTACTGATAAAATCTGGAATTAAGCTTACGCGCTCATCGGTGTATTCCATAATAGGGCCAAAGAAAATTTCTTTATCGGCAAAAGGCACATTGGCGCCACAACTTATAACTTCAAGTCCCGTCTTTATCATTTCTGAAATCTGGTCTTTTGTTATTAAGCGGGAAGACGCGCAGGGTGCAAAAATTTCGGCTTTAATTTTCCAGATTTTTTCATTTATTTCATCAAACGGCAGCATATTGTCGGCTACAAGGGTGTTGCCATTTTTTCTAAGGAAAAGTTGCTTTATTTCTTCAAATGAAAAGCCGTCTTTATTGATAATTCCGCCTGCCCTATCTATAATACCCACAATTTTGGCACCTTTTTGCGAAAGATAATAGGCCGCGGCCGCCCCAACATTTCCAAATCCTTGGATAATGGCTCGTTTGCCTTCAATACTTCCGCCATAAATATCGTAATAATGGTGAACAGCTTCTGCTACGCCGTAACCGGTAATCATATCGGCCACGGTATATTTTCTGGATACATCTGGAGAGAAGTTTACATTCTCCAAAACTTTTATAACCCCTTGGCGCAATTGGCCAATACGATTAATTTTATCTGCTTCAGTTGGCGAAAAATGGCCATTAAAAACTCCTTCCTGCGGATGCCAAACGCCACTCTGTTCGGTCATGGGGATTACTTCGTGGATTTCATCAACATTTAAATCGCCTCCAGTTCCGTAATAAGCTTTTAATAATGGCGATACCGCCTTATACCATCTTTCCAAAACCCCCTTTTTGCGGGGATCTGAAGGATCAAAATTGATTCCCGATTTTGCACCCCCTATTGCGGGGCCAGAAACCGTGAATTTTACTTCCATTGTTTTGGCCAGCGAAAGCACTTCATTAGAGTCCAATCCTTTTCGCATACGGGTTCCACCACCGGCGGCACCGCCACGCAATGAATTTATTACCGTCCAACCTTCTGCCTCCGTTTCGGGATCGTTCCAGTGAAAAACTATTTCGGGCTCTTTATCTTCGTACTTTTTAAGTAATTCTTTCATTAAAAGGAGTAAGTTAGAATACCCGATGGCTAAAATTACGGGTTGTGATTGCCGTCCGTCGCTAAGGCGTCGGAATACCAAGGCAAATATAAAAAACTTGTGAGGGGTTTGGATTTATTTTCTTTAAAATTTATGGGAAGAATATTTTTCCCGATGAATGGTCTTTAGACGCCCCCGTAACACTTGCTAAACAATTAACCTCATCTCGAAGTTTAAGAACCCCCAAAAGTCCAAAAATCAACGCTTCCTTATATTCTACAATTTCAGGGGAAGGGATTATTACTTTAATTGCTGCAAGGCTTTTTAACCTTTCAATTAAAAAT
>CAXBDO010000303.1:0-3312 GCA_963974165.1 uncultured Aequorivita sp. | reverse complement strand
GTATTTAATCATTCATTTACGTTCATTTACATCGTCCTAATATCCAAAACACCTACTTATGAAAACCAAAACACTTAGCTTTCTGTGTCTGTTTATTACCGCCTTCGGCTTTGCCCAAGTTAGCCAGCAAGAAAAACAGATTCTATTAGATCTACATACGGCCACAAACGGACTGGAATGGAATATACAGTGGGATCTTGAAACTCCTGTAGAAACTTGGCACGGTATAACAGTTACGGACAATAAAATAACGGGTATCAACCTCTTATTTAACAACCTAAACGGTACATTACCAGCTTCCTTAGGGCAGCTAAAAAGTTTGAAAAAGTTAGAATTATCCTTTAATCCAATATCTGGCACAATTCCCGCCGAATTGGGTAACCTAAGCAGCCTAGAGATTTTGGCAATTAACGGTACCGCGCTTAGTGGTAGCCTACCTGCTTCTTTAGGAAATCTTTCAAAATTAAAGCAATTGCATTTAAGCAGTAACCAATTATCTGGAACTGTGCCAGATAACATGGGCAACCTAGAGCAGATTGAAATTTTTAATGTTTTCGATAATGACCTGGCAGGTGTATTACCAAAAGGATTGGCAAAATGCCGTAACCTAAAGGAACTTGTTGTTGCCGAAAACAATTTTACGAATGCAGACGATTTTTCTGTAGCCTTGCTTTCAACAACAGGCACAAAAATCAATTTAGAAGAAAAACCCAACTCAACCAAATCGACTGAAACTATTATTGCAGTGGAGCGAAATGAGAACGTAGATTAACTCAATACCTCAAATTCCTCAATTTCTTCACTTCCAAGCGGCCTTCTAAGGCCGCTTTTTTTTGTTCTTAATTAAAACCAATATTGCTTTTTTATTAAATTTGGATAGCAACACTAAAAATTTGAATTATGGCCAGCAAAGTAATTTCAATTCAGGCAACTATAGAGGCTGATATTAATAAGGTTTGGGAATATTGGAACCTACCAAGCCATATTATAAACTGGAATTTTGCCAGTAACGAATGGCATTGCCCAAAAGCCAGTAACGATTTGCGGGTAGGCGGAAAACTATCTTCCCGTATGGAAGCAAAGGACGGCAGTTTTGGCTTCGACTTTGGTGCGACTTATACAGCGGTAATCCCGCATAAAAAGATAAGTTATAAAATGGATGACGGAAGAAATGCCACTATCAAATTTGAGGATCTAGGCAAGCATACCAAAATCTTAATAGATTTCGAGGCAGAAACCGAAAACCCAATCGAAATGCAACGTGATGGTTGGCAAGCTATATTGAATAATTTTAAGGACTACGTTGAAAAGAATTAGTGGGGTTAATTCAAAGTATAATACTAAACTGAAGTTTTACAGATTATTCCCCTCCCCTGTTGAACCAATAAATTACTGCCCCTCCGGTTACAAACATCAGTAAACTATATACCGCTGGCACAATTGCAAAAGCAGAATTTTGAAGCAAAACTACTGCAATGGTTATTGCCAAGGTACCATTTTGGATTCCAGATTCTATGGCTATGGAACGTGCGGCGGCTATTTTCAGTCCAAATAATTTAGCAGAAAAGTAACCCAAAACCATAGTTACCACATTTAACGCCAAGGCCGCTATTCCTGCCTGTTCAAAATACGAAACAAAGTTTGCCCGCTCTTTTATTACCAGGCCTACAATAATTAAAGCCAGTACAGCTCCCGAAGCTATACGCACGGGTTTGGCCATACCATCTGCAAAATTAGGTCGGTACTTGCGCAACAGCATACCTATAATTATAGGAATAACAACTATTACAAAAATCTGGATAATGGTTGAAAGCACATTTAGCTCCACTATTTGCCCTTCGCCCAAGAAATATTCAAGGGAAAAATTTACTATGAAGGGGATTGTTAAAATGGTTATCAAACTACTCAGCGCCGTAAGGGTAACCGAAAGTGCCAAGTCTGCCTTTGCCAGATGCGAAATTAAATTTGAAGTAGGCCCACCCGGGCAGGCTGCCAAAATCATAACGCCAATTGCAATTTCAGGCTGCATTGGGAAAAGCCAAATAATTCCAAAACCAACTAGTGGCAGAAGAATTAACTGATTGGTCAACCCAATAAAAATAGCTTTTGGGAAAAGAAAAATCCTTTTAAAATCTGCTGTTTGAAGGCTAAGCCCCATGCCCAACATAATTACTATTAGTGATCCGGCAAGAATGAGGGTAGAGAGATTATCCATATTTTATTATTTGGAAGAAAGATAATCAAATTGTTGAAAGATTTTAATTTAGAAATTATTCCAAATCGTGAATGGAGACTTCCCAAAATATTATTTACAGATTTTGACATAAAAAAACCGCAACCAATTATGGTTGCGGTTTTGCATTAAGCTATTATAATTTTGCTTGGTAAGATCCCGAAGCGAGTTCGGGATAAGCGATACGTAAGGCTTTGCTGCGCAAAACCAACGTCCTGCTTACTTTACTTCTTCAAAATCTACGTCCTCAACATCGCTGTTTTCAGCTTTGTCTGAGCTTCCCTGCTCTGCTCCTGCGCCGGCATCACCGGTTGGGGCGCCTTGCTGTTCTGCTTGGGCTTTGTACATTTCTTCTGAAGCAGTTTTCCAAGCTTCGTTTATCTTATCTAAAGCTGGCTGAATGGTTGCCACATCTTTAGCTTCGTAAGCTTTTTTCAATTCTTCCAAAGCTTCCTCGATTGGTTTCTTTTTATCGTCAGATAATTTGTCGCCAAATTCGCTAAGTTGCTTTTCAGTCTGGAAAATCATTCCATCAGCTTCGTTCAATTTATCTACTTTTTCCTTAGCAGCTTTATCGCTTTCAGCATTTGCTTCTGCATCTGCCTTCATCTTTTTGATTTCCTCTTCGGTTAATCCTGAAGAAGCTTCAATACGGATGTCTTGCGTTTTATTGGTAGCCTTATCTGTAGCGCTTACTTTAATGATACCGTTGGCATCAATATCAAACGTTACTTCAATTTGTGGCGTACCTCGCTGTGCTGGTGGAATACCGTCTAGGTGAAAACGACCAATTGTCTTGTTGTCGTTTGCCATTGGGCGTTCCCCTTGCAGTACGTGAATCTCAACACTTGGCTGATTATCGGCCGCAGTAGAGAAAATCTGACTTTTCTTGGTAGGAATAGTTGTGTTGGCCTCAATTAATTTGGTCATTACACTACCCATAGTTTCAATACCAAGAGAAAGTGGGGTTACATCTAAAAGAAGTACATCTTTTACATCTCCAGTTAATACACCACCTTGAATTGCTGCACCTACGGCAACTACCTCATCTGGGTTTACACCTTTGTGTGGTTTTTTTC
>CAXBDO010000302.1:0-3322 GCA_963974165.1 uncultured Aequorivita sp. | reverse complement strand
AAAGCCAGCTGGCGCCTATACCCAGACTGTTACTTATACTGCAACTGCAATATAAATTCGGTTTTAACGCTTAAAGATTCCCTAGATTACATTTTTAATGTAATTTCGGGAATCTTTTACTATTTAATCTCTTTTCCATATGCGCACCTACTGGCACCTTTCCGTAATCCTGTTCCTGTTTATTAACTGTGGTCTTTCCACATTTGCACAGGGAATTTCAATGTCGCCCACAAGACTTTTCTTTTCTGGAAGTCCGGGAGAGACTGTCAGCCTGCCTGTAATTTTAAGCAACAGTTCAGATGTTGACTATGTTTTTAACATAAATTCAAAAGACTGGCAACGGCTGGAAGACGGCAACAAGGTATATTTTGAAGCCGGCACTTTGCCAAATTCCAATGCTACGTGGGTTTCTACGGTTGAATCTTCGGTAAACCTTCCGGCAAAAAGCAATAAGGAGGTTATTATTACCATGAATATTCCTTCAGATAGTGAAGATATGGGCGTTACCAACAGTATGTTGTTTTTCACCCAAATTGGTAAGCAGAAAGACAATGTGGAGCAACAAACCGGAATTGGGATTATTGCACTTTTTGAATTTGGATTGCACGTTTACTGTACCCCACCTAACAATGGCACCCAAAGTTTGGATATTTTGAGCATTGACGAGCTTAAGGAAGAAAATTCAAATGTTAGAAAAGTTGCAATTGGTATCCAAAATGACGGGAACGTAATTAACGATGCCACCGTTGAACTGGAACTTACAAACACAGCAACGGGAGGCGAAATTAAACTGGATACACTTAATATTTCTATGCTTCCAGGAGCAAAGCAAACTGTACATTTTGCACCTATTTAGGTGTAACTATCATCAAAATGGCAGGCAGCAATGACTTAAGGGTTGGCGAAAAGACCTTTGAGTTTTAAAAATAGAATTTGATATCCCCAAATCGCATAGCATTCTCTTATTTTCAAAATAAAGCGCCAATATTGGTGCTTATGCTGTTTGGATTTTTTAACGCTTCGGCACAAGATAGCCAACAGCTCAATTTTTACTTTGAAGCCGATACCCTTACTGTTAAACAGGGGAAGAGTTTTCTCAATTTTATAGTTCTGGAAAACCTTGGCAATACTGAAATTACGGTTCAGGATGTTGGGCCAAAACAAAAATACCCGGGGCTGCTTCTTTCAACCCAAAGTGAATACACTCTTTTACCCGGTGAAACCAAAAGATTGCCCATAAAATTTTTGGTGAACATAGATTTTATGAAAATGAAATCGCAGCAAATTACCTATCAACTTTCGTATTTAAGGGAAGGGGTTTCAGAAAATTTGGAAGCTACTTTTTCCTTCAACAGAAATGAAGAAAAGCATATAGCCTTATATGCCTTTGCACGGGAAAGCTATATTAGTGCCGCTGAAGAGATTTCTACAATTTCCATGTTTGTTGAAAATAGAGGGTTTTCGCCACGTTCTTTAATGCTTGCGTTTCAGGCTATTCCTGATGGTTTAGAAATTAGGCCAAATAAAATGGCGGTTACTTTGGAAGGCCAGGAAAAAAGATTGGTAGAATTCAATGTCTCGGTTAGGCGCCAAAGTACTTTTTATCCAGATTATAATATAGATGTAATTGCGACAGATTTAGTAGATAATACAACGGTGGGGAATACCAATTTAAAAGTAATTGTTTTGTCCAGCAACCGGCAACTGGTGCGTGGCCCCGGTGCCGAAATGGGTAAAAATTATGCTGAAGTTGCCTATAACGGTCAACGCAGTGGCTTTAATTATATGCAGCTAAAAGCAAATACGGTTTTTGAATTGGGGAAAGATACGCAGGCAACCTTCAATATTGCGACAGATTATTTTATGGATGAAAGCCAATATAATTTGTACGATACTTGGTTTCAACTGAAAACGGAAAAGTCGTTATACCGTCTAGGAAATGTTTTTGCAAACGATTATGATTATTCCATTTCTGGAAGAGGGGTGTTGGCTAATACAAAAATAGACGACAACAAGCTTGTTGAGGTTTTTGCGTTAGACAATAATTACAATCTATACGGTACTAACTTTCCCGAGAGTGAAGGTTCTAAATTAGCTGGTGCGAAATATAAGTTTGGCGATGCAAAAAAGTTTCAAGGGAAACTTTCATATGTTTTTGACCATAATCCACGGGCGCAGACAGATTCGCAAGTGGCAAATTTACTTACCGCTTTTGTGCTGGATTCCCTTCATAGGTTTAAGGTAGAAACAGGGGTAAGCCATGAAAAAGGCAATGTAAACAAAGAGGAAAATACGGGAATAAGCGCCGGTATAACCTACCAGACAACAATGGGAAAATGGGACTTCTAATCGTTCAATGATCTTGCCAGCAGAAGTTATGCTGGGTTAAATCGGGGCTCCATCAACTTCAACCAAGATTTGGGGTATAAACTATCGCAATACGCCCGCCTATTTTTGCAATACCAAAACTCTCAGGTAAAACCCGAATATTTAAGCCTTCAAACGAATGAAGAATTAGACGATCCTGATTTTTATCCCTATTATTTCTATGGGTCGCAATCGCTAACTAGCGGTACACATTTTTCAATCGCCGATTGGAATTTTTCCTTTTCGCCACAAGTAGAAAAACAAAAAAGCACCAATACTTCATTTGCCTACGAATTACTTTCGTACCGTTTCCGCTCAAATATTGGGACTTCAATTAAGGGCCATAGTATTAATCTTTTGGGCGAATATTCGTATTCGCAGGCTACGGGCTTGGCAGGTTTCCACAGTATAAAATCTAACCTTTCCTATAGATATCGTGGCTTTTCACTTAACGGATCTGCCCAATACAACCCCAATAGTATAATCGATTTAAATTATTTTAAGCTCATAGGAAAGAATTTTATAAACTTCAGCGCTTATGCTGCATATAATTTTCAGACCATTAATAATACTGTTACCGGCACTATTGCGTCAGGAATTAATCTATCTGAACTTTACAGCAATACCAATAAAACCCTCAACGGAAGTTTGGAGTATAAAATTTCCAGAAGTTGGGCGGCAACGGGCTATGGCAATTACACCAATTACAACTCTACCCTTAGTGGTGGTTTTTCGGGCAGCAATTACCAATTTAGGGTGGGTATTAAACGGTATTTTATAAAAGCAACTTCAGAAGGTAACCACAAACTGAGTCTGCAATTGTTTCACGATAAAAATTTCAACGGAATTTTTGATGAAGAT
Organism: uncultured Aequorivita sp.; assembly: GCA_963974165.1. GTDB lineage: Bacteria > Bacteroidota > Bacteroidia > Flavobacteriales > Flavobacteriaceae > Aequorivita. Next base: position 94 of record CAXBDO010000302.1, on the reverse strand, counting down.
GAAAACCCCATTGCCAATGAAACCGTTAAATTAAATGAGTATGTTGCCATTACAGACAAGGACGGAAAAGTTGGATTCTCAAATGTTCCTGAAG
>CAXBDO010000301.1:0-3340 GCA_963974165.1 uncultured Aequorivita sp. | reverse complement strand
CTTTACCAATAAGGCAGCGCGCGAAATGAAAAAACGTATCTCCCAAATTGTGGGCGCCAGCGAAGCGAAGAACCTTTGGATGGGAACCTTCCACAGTATTTTTGCGAAAATTCTTCGTTTTGAGGCAGATAAGTTGGGGTACCCTTCAAACTTCACAATTTATGATACGCAAGATTCGCAAAGTGTAATACGCGCCGTAATCAAGGAAATGAACCTCGATAAGGATGTGTATAAATACAAGCAGGTTTACTCGCGCATTTCTTCCTATAAAAACAGTTTGATTACTGTAAAGGCATACTTCAACAACCCCGAATTAATGGAAGCCGATGCTATGGCGAAAATGCCGCGCTTGGGCGATATCTACAAATCTTATGTAGATAAATGTTTTAAAGCGGGCGCGATGGATTTTGACGACCTTTTGTTGAAGACCAATGAATTGCTAACGCGTTTTCCTGAGGTGTTGGCTAAGTACCAAAACCGATTTCGTTATATCTTGGTAGATGAGTACCAAGATACCAACCATAGCCAGTATTTAATTGTGCGGGCACTTTCAGATAAATTCCAAAATATTTGTGTGGTGGGCGATGATGCCCAAAGTATTTACGCTTTCCGTGGGGCGAATATCAACAACATCCTAAACTTTCAGAAAGATTATGACGATGTAAAGGTTTTTCGTTTGGAACAGAATTACCGTTCCACCAAAAACATTGTTAATGCGGCAAATAACGTTATTGAAAAAAACAAAACCAGACTGGACAAAATTGTTTGGACGGCCAATGATGAAGGCAATAAAATTCTTGTAAACCGTACCATGACAGATGGGGACGAGGGCCGATTTGTTGCCAGCTCCATTTTTGAGAACAAAATGAACCATCAGCTAAAGGATGGCGATTTTGCAATTTTGTACCGAACCAATGCACAAAGTCGTGCTATGGAAGACGCGCTTCGTAAAAAAGATATTCCCTATAGAATTTATGGGGGTCTTAGTTTTTACCAACGTAAGGAAATTAAGGATGTTTTGGCCTATTTGCGTTTGGTGTTAAACCCAAAGGATGAAGAGGCCTTAAAACGCGTAATCAATTACCCTGCCCGTGGAATTGGCGAAACAACGATAGAACGATTGATTGTTGCTGCCAATCATTACAACCGTTCGATTTTTGAAGTGATGAAAAACATTGATAAAATCGATTTAAAGATTAATTCGGGCACCAAAAATAAGCTGAAGGATTTTGTAACGATGATTGAAAGCTTTCAGGTTTTAAATCAAAATTACGACGCCTTTACAATTACCGAACACGTTTCAAAAAAGACCGGCTTATTGCAGGAACTGAAAAAAGATGGTACCCCCGAAGGCATTGCCCGAATTGAAAATATTGAGGAATTGCTGAACGGGATGCGCGATTTTGTGGAAGAGCAAAAAGAAATTGCCGATGCTACAGGTTCTCTTTCGGAATTTATGGAAGATGTTGCACTGGCAACAGATTTAGATAACGACAAAGGCGATGACGACCGGGTGGCGCTAATGACGGTGCACTTGGCGAAAGGTCTTGAGTTTCCATATGTATACATCGTGGGAATGGAGGAAGATTTGTTCCCAAGCGGGATGAGTATGAATACCCGCAGCGAATTGGAAGAGGAGCGACGTCTTTTTTACGTTGCCTTAACCCGTGCCGAAAAGCAGGCTTACCTAACATACACCCAGTCACGCTACCGCTGGGGAAAATTGATTGACGCTGAACCTAGCCGTTTTATTGAGGAAATTGATGATCAATTTTTGGAATACCTAACCCCAATAACCGAAAATAGGTATAAACCTCTTTTGGATGCTGACATTTTTGATGAGGTAGACCATAGCAAATTACGGTTGCGCAAACCCGTGGCAGGAAGTCCGCCCCTTGGCCCAACTGAGGCGCAGTTAAGAAAACTGCGAAGACTGAAGCCCGTTGAAAGTGAAACCGATAAAAACTTTAATGCGAAGGATGCCAATTTGGAAGTTGGAACCATAGTAGAACACGTGCGTTTCGGGAAAGGGAAAATCTTGAAATTGGAAGGCGTGGGCGCCGATACCAAAGCCGAAATAGATTTTGAAAACGGAGGTTTAAAAAAACTATTGCTCCGTTTCGCAAAATTGAAAGTTGTAAATACTTAAATCTTTTTTTAATTCTGAATATCGAGATAGGTGTCTATATAGGCATCTATTTGCGATTGCATATTCTCAATATCCACCGCAGCCCAGTCGCCATGGCCCCCTTCATAAACGGTGAAATTATGATCTATTTGCGCAATGTTAAGGGCAGCATTTAAAGTTTCCCCATTAGTTAATGGCACCAAAGGATCAGCATTGCCATAGAAAAGCAAGGAGGGGCTGCTATTGCCGTTAACTTGAAGCGCAGGGCTCAAAATTTCGGCATAATTGGTTCCGGCAGGATAGGCACTTTCGTCTACCAAGGCAGACAAATAAAACGGAAAGTTAGGATTATCGCTATAAAATGGATCGGTGAAATCTGCCGGGCCCACAATATCGGCAACAAATTTTATTCTGTTATTTACATCGTAAACATAGTCGTACATTAAAGATATATGCGCTCCCGCACTAGCGCCAATTAAAGCGAATTCAGGTAAAATTTGCAAATCGTCTTTTTCCTCGGCCAATTTATTAATGATAGCATTCAAATCAAGAAATTGATTAGGAAATGCAGGCGTTCCTACAGCTGCCAATACGTAATTAACATTAGCAATGGCGTGGTCTGGGTGCCTAAGTTTTATAAAAGGTATAAGAAAATCCATATCGCTCTTATCGCCGCCTGTCCATCCGCCGCCGTGCACCAAAACAATAACCTTGGTCTTGCTGCTGCTTCGTTCTGCCGGTAAATACAGATCGTATTTTTGTTGCGGATTGCTGCCGTAGGATACATTTAAAAAAGTTTCTGCTGCCAATGGCTCTGCGGGAGTAACGGTGTCGTTATCCTTGGTGCAGGAAATGAAACTAATTTGCAATCCGAAGGCGAGAAATAAAATGATAAATTTTTTCATTGTATAGTTTTGTTAATGCGATAACGATGAAAAGTAGATTTTATGCTAAGAATAGGAAATGAAATTTCCATTTTATAAAATTTCAAGTAACTTTAAATAAAATTTAATTCAATGGCTGAATTCATTAAAATCTACGAAGAAAATCCGAACCCTAAAGAAATAAAGCGCGTGGTAAAAATACTTCGCGATGGGGGAGTAATAATTTATCCCAGCGATACGGTTTATGCCCTTGGTTGCGATATTAAAAATAACCGTGCAATGGAGCGCGTGGCACAATTACGCGGAATTAAAATTGAAAAGGCAAATT
>CAXBDO010000300.1:0-3346 GCA_963974165.1 uncultured Aequorivita sp. | reverse complement strand
GCATTTGCTACCATGGTTAAAATATCCCGACTGCCGGTAACGGTGTTGAGCGGCAAAAAGAATTTTTTAAGGGGTTTGTATGGGGCTGGGCTGGTGCCGCCTAACAATGAATTGTAAGTTTCGTTATACCAAAGATAGGCGCGGGTGGCGGCCTTATCTATATACCATATTTTTTCCTGCCCTTCTATAGGGAAAGCGGCGCGGGAGGAATACAGCAATACCTGCTCGGTACTTGCCTGTACTTGCCAACCATCTGCTATGCTGTATATTGCAATAGCAATGGGGTCGCCGGCACCTACGGTTATAATTGCAAAACCATCTTCTTCGGCTATGGGGTAGGCAGCCTGAAGGGCGCCAAGAGTTTCAAAAACGCCATAAAACTCGGCGTGGGTATCGCGAAAAATAGCGTCTATAAGATCGGCGTGGTTCTCTAGAATAGTACCTGCCTCGCTGAAATCTTCGGCGGTGGCTTGGGTAGAACGGTTTACCACCGGGTGAACGTTGGTTTTGTTTTTAAGTAAATCGCTCGGTCTTTGTGCGCTCATAGTAGGTTTCTAGTTTCTGGTTGCAAGTTGGTATGGTTTGGGTTTTGAAAAAAGGACATTGTTTTTAGTGTTCAGTCGCAGTCGCAGTTTTCAGTTTTTTTATTCGCTTCGCTCATTTTATAGGCTAAGGGTGCTTTTGGTGTTATAGGCTGGGCTTGGGGTGGTTTTTACGGTACGCGCTGCATAGGCGGTAAAAATATCTGGGTATGCGGTAAGGTGGGCGGTTAACTTACGCAGGTAGGCGGTGCCTTCGTCTTGCTTTATACGGCTTAGGTTTGCTATTGCGGTATCGGGTAGGCTGTTTTTCTTTTCGCCCGGCACTTCTGAGGTGGCGACAAATAAACCTTGGGCGGTGAATTCAAAAATACCTTCATCGGTAATGCTGGCAATGGTTAATGCTACTTGCGCGGCCTGTGCCAGTTCCAGAGCTTTTATTGCTTCGTTGGTGGCTTCGGCCTTTATTTGGGTTGCGGTGGTTTCGCCTAAAATTTCGTTGAAAAACTGCTCTTCGGTCTTGCGAAGGTGGGGCCGTAATTTTAGGAAGGTCTGGCGACTGTTTTCAATATTGAAATAACGTTGGAAATCTTGGGTTTTCCGTACATAAAACTCGGTAAAAACGGTGTAGCCTTCTCCTTCTACCCAATCGGTAAAATCGTCTGGGTTGGTTTCCATAATTGCCAGCGCTTCGTCTATGGCTTCGTTACCGGTATTTAATAATGCACGGCGTAAATCTCTTATTTGCCACCATTCCGCAGGGGTGCTGTTTTGGTTTTGACTTATATGGAAACCGTTATCTGATATCTGGATAACGCCCACAAATGTATAAGCCAGCATTGCGAGGTTGCTGGATGCTTCCTGCAGCAGCTCCAAAACTTCTAATGGCTTACCGGTGGAAGGGTTGGTTTCGGTATAATCTTCATACATTCCTTGGCCAATAACGGGCTTTATATGCTTGCGTTCGGCTTTTTTGATGTATGGCTGTAACAGATCAAAATCAAAATCGAAGTTGATTGTTATGTGCTTTTTGAGGGTTTCGCGGGTGGTTACTAAAGTAGGCATTTGGATTGTTGGATTTTTAGATTGTTAGATTTTTAGACTACTCCTCTATTTCTATGTAGCCTTTTGGATCAATTATTTCTTTGCCGGCTTGGTGGGCATCGGCTATTTCTTTTACTTTTTCGGCTTTCAATTCTTTCCTTTTTGCCGATGTAAATCCAGCCCATTCTATGCCGTATTTTTCAATGAAAAAGGCGTCTGCGATGTGTATTTGGTGTTTCATAATCAACTTGTGGGTTTAGTCCCCTCCCGGCCTCCCCAAAGGGGAGGGGTTTGGGCGGGGTTAAAATTTATTTTCAGTTCCTGTTGGGTTTTTGTCTAGGGTTGTGAGTTCGGTTACGGCAAAATCGCCTTCTAGGGTTGGATCCCAACCGTTGTAATCGCGAAGGGTGCGCCATACTTCCAAGGTGGTTTCGCGCTTGGTTTTCATTAAGGCGTTCAAAATGCTTAGGGCTTCGCGCTTGTTGCTGCCGCCGTTACCGTTCAATTTATTGCCTGGTATGCCTACACCCATTAATACCGGGTCTGCCCCAATGGCGCCCATAATTTCGGCATTACCGCCGCTGGCATCTAATAGCATAGTGCCGTCGTGATTGGTTTTGGTTTCTAATGGCACTACTTCAATGCCTTTTACCCATTTACCTTCACGATCCTTAAAGACGGTGGTCTGGATAGATTTACCAGCGTTTTCATTACCGGAAAGATGCTCGTCTATGGAATCTGCAAGGGATTTGCGGAGTTCGGTTTTCTTTTCCAGCGTGAATTTTTGCCAATCATCGCCATAGGTACGGGTGAAATATTCTTCACTTATATACACCATAAATTTGATGTTAAGCTGGTTTTTGGCATAGGCTTTTTTGAAGGCGGGAATGTTGTTTACTACTTCCATCCAGCCATTTTTATAAACGGAATGGTGGTCTGCTTCTGGGTAGTAGATTTCGTCCAAAAGCGGGTAGAAGATGGGCATTATAAATTTATGGGCCTTCTTCTTTTTGCAGTGTTCTTTTATTTCTTCCGCAGAGGCATAAATATCTACCACGGGAATGGACTGCACGTATTCGCTATCGAAACTGGTAGATTTTTGCCAGTTATGGCAGAAATAGGCGTTTTCTATCAATCCCGTTTTTGGGTTGATTAGTTCGTACCGCATTTTTGCCGTGGGAAGGTTGCGCACGGAAACAATTTTACTATAATCATTGCTTAAAATGTATTCCGGGAAGGCGAGATTCCACGTTTCCAGATTTTTAATGATTTCCGTCCAAACGCGGTTCATTTTTGAATAATTGTAAAATGGCGCTACGTTGGTTTCTGAGGCAATTGGAACCAGTTTTCGATCTTCCTTGCCATCATCGGAAGTGTCGGTTCTATAAAGTCGGAAACCTTGGCCGTAGTGTGCGGCGTTCATGAGGCGGTAACTTGTTCCACCTGCCCCATTTTTGCGCAAGGTTTCCAAGAAGTTTTGCGGGTAGCGGTTGTCTTCGCCCCAAAGGGCTATTTTACCACTGCCCTTTTCTTCGGGTTTTTTTACTGTATGGCTTTCCTTGCTATCGGAAAAATGCACGGCGGTAGTGCCGCCACGGCCGAAGTATAGATGTTTGTTTTGTGCAGATATCATTAGTAGGTTACTTTTTTGCCGTTAAAATTGATGATGTGTTTGATGTGTATTTTCTTGACTTCGCCATTTTCCAGGCGAATGTTACGGGTCTTGTTTTTGAAGTGGTTTGGGCTTTTTTTGAAGGTTTCGC
>CAXBDO010000299.1:0-3365 GCA_963974165.1 uncultured Aequorivita sp. | reverse complement strand
TGGTGAAATTTCTCGGGGAATCATTCTAGATAAATACGAAGGCGTGCCCTTCCAAAAAGGTTTTGGAACCATTATTTCTGAAAGGGTGGTAGACTTACTTTTTCTGTTATTCTTCACCCTCCTTGCCCTTGCTATAAAATTTGATGAGCTTTATGACTATGTAATGGAAAGTATTCCGGCCTCTATTCTGTATCTCCTTCTTTTCGGAAGCATTTTTATGGTAGTTAGTATTCCGCTGTACATTAAATTTTCAAAATCCAATATTAATAAGAAGTTGAAGAATTTCGTTATTGGCTTAAAGGAAGGTATTTTCAGCATTATTAAAATGAAAAAGAAAGGTGCATTCCTCTTTCACACCTTTGTTATTTGGGGTTTATATTTGCTGTCATTCTATACCGCCCTGCACGCTTTACCAGAAGTTTCAAATATTCCCTTCGGTACTATTATTACAGCTTTTGTGGTTGGCAGTTTTACTTTCGCCTTTACCAACAGTGGCTTTGGTACCTATCCAGCAGCTATTGCGGGTATATTAACAGTGTTCGGAATAGCCAAAACGGTGGGCATTGCGCTTGGTTGGATTGTCTGGATTTCAAACATTAGCGCCATCGTTTTTTTCGGGGTACTTTCCCTTATTTTACTTCCACTTTATAATAGGAAAAGGTCGCAGCTATAGTTTTTTGAGTTAATTTTTTGGATATGAAATATTTCATATTCAAAAATTCTTACCTTACCTCTCCATTAAAATATTGAAGTAATGAAGACTATATTCCTATTTGTAGTTGGGGTTATGCTATATAGTAACGCCTTTTCACAAATAATTTACGAAGAATTTAAATCTACAAAACTAGACCAATCCCGAAGGCTTAAAATTCAACTTCCTCGTAATTACGATAAAAACGTAAATAAAAAATACCCAATCGTATTGGTGCTTGATGCTGATTACCTATTTGAGCCAGTAGCCGGAAATGTAGATTATTTTAGCTATTGGGAAGATATGCCCGAGTCTATAGTGGTGGGGGTTATGCAGGGCGATTCGCGATATTTCGACGGCGCTTATGACGAAACCACCTATTTTCCAGACGATAAGGGCGCTAAATTTTTTGAATTTATTGGTCTTGAATTAATTCCTTATATCGATAAAAAATATCGCACAGCTAAATTTATTATTGGGGTAGGCCACGACTTCACCGCCAATTTTTTGAACTATTATCTTTTTAAGGAACCGCCATTGCTCAATGGCTATATTAACCTTAGCCCAGATCTGGCGCCCATGATGGACGAGAGGTTGGTTAGCCGGATTCCGCAGATTAAGGAAAAAATATTTTATTATCTGGCTACGGGTACCGATGATATTAAAGGCCTTATGGAAGCAAGCGAAAGTTTAAACGCGCAGTTAAGCGGCATAAACAGCAAAACCTTTAGCTATTATTTTGATAATTTTGAAGGGGCAACCCATTATTCACTTGGAGCGAGAGGGATTCCAAATGCATTGGAAAAAATATTCTCGGTGTACAGACCTATCAGCAAAAAGGAATATTCAGAGGTTGTTTTAAAGCTAAAAACCCCTGTGTCCCAATATCTTTTGGACAAATACAAAGTAATTGAAGACCTCTTCGGAATTACAAATAACATTCGGGTAAATGATTTTATTGCTGCTGCTACTGCTTCCGAAAACTTAAAGCAATGGGAATCTCTACGCGAAATTGCCACTTTGGCAAAAAAACAATATCCCGAAACCGTGTTGGGCGATTATTATCTAGGGAGATTTTACGAAGAAACTGGGGAAGCAAAAAAAGCAATGAAAATCTATCAAGCCGCCTTCGATAAAGAAGAAGTAGATTTTATTACCATTGATAAACTCTTGGACAGGGCAGATAAAATAAAAAGTGATTTTGGGTATTAGAGTTCATTAATTGAAGAGCGGTGGGTATATGCCCAAGTTGAAAGGGAGTTGGCCGAGGTCTTTTCCAGGTCGAGCTTTACAATAATATTGCTTCTATGCTTTTCAACAGTCCGTACCGAAATAAAGAGCTTTTTTGCAATCATGCTGCTGCTCATTTGTTTGGCCACCAGTTTCAGGATTGTTTTTTCCGATGCAGTTAAATGCTTTATTTTTCTAAGATCTTCTGAAACGCTAGCCAAGGACGAGGCGGCAAAAGTGCGGCTGAAGTAAATTTCATTATTCAATACGCCTTCTATACAAGCCTCAATTTCTGAGAATGAATCTTCTTTTAATAGATAACCATTAATTTGCAATGCCCGCGCCTGCGATATATATTCGGTTTCTTTATGGAAGGAGAGGATTATAAATTTTGTGTCAACTTCTTTTTGCTTTGCAACCTTAATGACCTCAAAACCGGTTAAAATTGGCATATCTATATCGAGCAGGGCAATTGTCGGATTGTGAATTAAAATCTGTTCCAACGCCTGGGTGCCATCTTCCGCTTCGCCCACAACATTATAATCGTTTTCCATCAGCTCATCGTACAACCCTTTTAAAATCATAGGGTGGTCATCGGCAATTACAATGGTAATTTGGCTTTTGTCTAACATTTATAGTGGTATTACAAGGGTTATTTTGGTTCCCCCTTTAATTTGGCTTTTAATATCAATTTTGGAGTTTAAAATTTTTGCCCGTTCCCGAAGTGTATGCATTCCTAAGCTTTTGCCAGATTTGCCTTTTTCTGAAACATCGAATCCTTTGCCATTATCGGTAATTATAGTTTCAAGTGTATTTTTCCTTTTTCCAATGGTTACTGATGCCGCTTTAGCTTCGGCGTGTTTTACCATATTGCTTAAAACCTCCTGAATTATTCTATATAAATGTAAAGAAGCTTCCTTACTTAACAGCGAGTCTATATCTTCAATATCGTGGGTAAAAAAGATGTTTGAATTGTTATCAACCTCGTTAACCATATTGGTAATTGCAAGGGTAGGACCAAGCCGCTCTAAGGTGGCCGGATGCAATCCGCGAGAGATTGCCCGTAATTCGTTTAGGGTGTTGCTGGCAAGAGATTCCATTTCTAGGTTGCCTGCGCTTTTTGTCTTTTTTGTAAGCAGCATCAATTTTTGTCCCACACTATCGTGCAATTCCCGTGCTACCCGGGTACGTTCCGCCTCTTGGGCCTTAATAAGGTTGTGGGTATAGGCTTCACTGCGTTTGCGTTCAGTTATGCTTCGGAAATAATACAAAGTAAAAATACCAATTGCTGAAAATGAAATTATTGAAACCCAAAACAACCAAGTTTTCCAGAAGGGAAGATTAATGGTAAATGAATATTGATAGGGCGTTGGCTGCCAAACCCCATCGCCATTATCTGCGGTAAATTCAAAAGTATAATTTCCGGGCGGCAGGTACGAAAATA
>CAXBDO010000298.1:0-3372 GCA_963974165.1 uncultured Aequorivita sp. | reverse complement strand
TCAATGCTCCAATATATTCATTTGGAATAGTAACGGTAACCATTTTAGGAGCGTGAGGTTTCACGTCTGCATTTGGCGTAGCAATAGTTTCAACTAATTTATCAAGTATATGAAGTCTACCAGCTGAAGCTTGTTTTAAAGCATTCACCAAAATTTCGTATGAAAGACCTTTTACTTTAATATCCATCTGGCAAGCGGTAATTCCGTCTGCTGTTCCGGTTACTTTAAAGTCCATATCGCCCAAGTGATCTTCATCACCTAAAATATCAGAAAGTACTGCATATTTTCCGGTTTCGCCATCAGAAATCAATCCCATTGCAATTCCAGAAACTGGTTTTTTCAGTTGAACCCCAGCATCCATAAGCGCCATTGTTCCTGAACAGACTGTAGCCATAGAAGAAGAACCGTTAGATTCCAATACTTCTGCAACTACACGTACTGTATAAGGGCAATCTGCAGGAATCATTCCTTTTAGTGCTCTTTGTGCCAAGTTTCCGTGACCTACTTCTCTTCTTGAAGTTCCGCGAATTGGGCGGGCTTCTCCAGTTGAGAAAGGAGGGAAGTTATAATGAAGGTAAAAAGTTTCCTCTCCTTCAAAAGATGGCATATCAATTTGGTTTGCTTCGCGAGAAGTTCCCAAAGTAACAGTAGCCAACGCTTGGGTTTCCCCACGGGTAAAGATTGCTGAACCGTGTACGGAAGGCAAGTAATCAACCTCGCACCATATTGGGCGAATTTCATCTGTTTTTCTTCCATCCAAACGCAAACCTTCATTTAAGGTTAAATCGCGCACGGCACTTTTTTCTGCTTGACGGTAATATTTAGAGATTAAATCTCCAAAATCTGCCAATTCTTCTTCAGAAAAAGTAGCTTTTATTTCTTCTTTAATATTGTTGAAAGAATCTGTTCTTTCGTGTTTTGCAGAAGCAGCACGGGCAACAGCATATACTTTATCGTATGCCATGTCGTGAACTTTCTTCTTCAAATCCTCATCTTCGCGTTCAGCAGGGTATTCCCTTACTTCTTTTCTACCAACAGCTTCAGCTAATCTAAGTTGAGCCTCGCACTGTTTTTTAATGTGTTCGTGGGCGAATTTAATGGCCTCAACCATTTCTTCTTCAGAAATTTCTTTCATTTCACCTTCAACCATCATTACAGAATCCATAGAAGCACCAATCACCATATCGATGTCTGATTGTTCTAATTGCGATCTAGATGGGTTTATTACGAATTCGCCATTTACTCTTCCTACACGTGCTTCAGAAATAGCACATTCAAAAGGAAAATCTGAAAGTTGGATTGCTGCAGAAGCTGCCAATCCTGCCATAGCATCTGGCATAACTTCGTCATCGTGGCTCATTAACTGAATCATCACCTGGGTTTCAGCGTGATAATCTTTTGGGAAAAGTGGGCGTAATACACGGTCCACTAAACGCATTGTTAATACTTCACCATCACTCGGTCTTGCTTCTCTTTTAAAGAAACCACCTGGGTAACGTCCAGAAGCTGCAAATTTTTCGCGATAATCTACTGTTAAAGGTAGAAAGTCTAAGTCTTTTTGTTCATAGTTAGAAACTACGGTACACAGGAGCATACATTTTCCAGACTGTACAACAACAGATCCGTGGGCCTGTTTTGCCAATTTTCCGGTTTCGATGGTAATTTCTCTACCATCACCAAGGTCAATAACCTCTTTAAATACTTTAGGTATCATTTTGTTTTTCATTTTGTGCGCCAAGACGCACGGTTAATAATGGTCAACAGCTTTTGTAAAGCCGTAGTGTTGTTGTGTTGTTGTGGTTGACCAATGAAAAACTTAAGGGTAGCTTTTCTGTACCTACATAACTTCAATTTTACCTGAAGGGGTTCCGAATAAATTTCGGACCGACACAAAGGTGCCACTTTTAATTAAAATTAAAAAATCCGGAAGAAAAAAACGAAACAAGATTCCTGCTTGGGCAGAAAATAAAAAAAGGGCCCTGTAAGAGCCCTTAAAAAATATTACTTACGTAATCCTAATTCTTTAACGATAGCACGGTAACGTAGAATGTCTTTCTTGATTAAATAATCTAGAAGCGCTCTTCTTTTACCTACCAACATTACCAATGAACGCTCAGTGTTGTAGTCCTTGTGGTTTGCTTTAAGGTGTTTTGTTAAATGCTCGATGCGGTACGTGAATAACGCAATCTGTCCTTCTGCTGAACCAGTGTCAGTTTTAGACTTTCCGTGTTTTTCGAAAATTTTTCCTTTTTCTTCTGTGGATAAATACATGCCAATATTGTTAAAATGATTTTTATGTACTGACTACCATTTTGATAATCAAGGCGGCAAAAGTACAAAATTGAATTTGAAATAGTTGTGTTTCCAATAAAAATTAATTCAATTATATTTATTTCTTTATTTCGTCGTTATAAGTTCTAACTCATTAAACATCAAATTTATGAAAATCATCCCCCTTAAATTACTATTGGCATTTTTTACCTTTGGAATCTTCCTTTTTATCAGTTGTGATAAAGAAGATGAAAATACTTCTGAAGAAATTAATTTTTCATCAGACGATTCAAAACGCGCAGCAAAAACAGATAATGTTGCCGAAGGTAGTTTCAACATCATAGAACGGGCCTTTGTTGAAAATGAAACTGGAGGTCGCGGTACTACTATGGCCTCATTATTTCCCCAATGTACAGAGATAACCGTTGGCAGTCAGGGCAATGTATTTACCATATTATTAAATTTTGGAACGTCGTGCACATTGAACAACGGCAATATAGTGTCGGGCAGTATTTTTTTGGAATATGGCCCTTTGGTAAACGGAACCTATACAGTTACTTACACTTTCCAAAACTTTGTGTTTAATGGCAATGGCGTAAGCGGGGGTGGCACTATTCTTTATGAAATAGCCAACCAAAATGATAATCCGCAGTCTACAGTTAATGAGAATATAACCGTAAGCTTTCCAAATACTACGGTTACCGGTACCCGTATTGGTACCCGGATTTCGGAATGGGTGGAAGGTGTTGGTTCTGGAACGTGGTTGGATAATGTTTATCATATTACCGGTAATTGGCAAACTGAGTTTACAAACAATTTTGAACGCAGTGGCGAGGTAACCGACAAACTAGTTTATAAAACTGCCTGTCCGTTTTTGGTAGCAGGTAGGCTGGAAATTACACAGGACGGAAGAACCGCCGCCATTGATTTTGGCGAGGGGGAATGCGATAATCAAGCCGTATTTATTTTTAACGGCCAAGAATATCCATTTATAATGAATTGATAAAAATAGAATCATAAAAAAAGCTGCTCGATCTGAGCAGCTTTTTTTTATGCGGTTTTTTCTCGAAGGGGTCTATTTAAAACCAAATCTAAGTACAG
>CAXBDO010000297.1:0-3373 GCA_963974165.1 uncultured Aequorivita sp. | reverse complement strand
GTCAAAATGATCTTCTGCGTTGAAATTCTTCAATTCGCAAGCGAATTTCGTTTTGAACTTTTCAGCATCAAAATACGTTATGGGCCCACAGCCGCTTTTCCCACTAACAAGTGAATCCCAATATTCTTGAATATTGTTACCAATAGGGGTAAGGGCACCAAGGCCTGTAACTACAACTCGCTTTAATTCCATAGAAGAATTCTTATTTTGCTGCTTCTATATAGGAAATTGCTTGACCAACTGTTGCGATATTCTCTGCTTGGTCGTCTGGAATCTGGATATCAAATTCTTTTTCAAATTCCATTATAAGCTCTACCGTATCCAAGGAGTCTGCTCCTAAGTCGTTAGTGAAGCTAGCTTCGTTTACAACTTCGTTTTCGTCTACACCTAATTTGTCTACGATAATCGCTTTTACTCGTGATGCAATGTCTGACATAATTCTTAATTTTTAAATTTAATTATAAGTGGCAAAAATAAAATATTTTAATTGAAAACACCATTTAATGTTGAAAATGTGAACTAGATGGTCATTATCTTTTTGCTACTGAACAATTTTTGACCTACCAAATTAAACATTTTTGGGCGAAGTAAAACCCTATTAACTTACTTTTGTACTTTAATTTGTTAATATTTACTTCTAGTAAAACTTTTGAAACGGGAATGAGGAAGCGGATTGTAATTTTTGCATCGGGTAGTGGTACCAATACTGAAAACATCATCAAACATTTTCAACAAAGCGACGTTGCAGAGGTCGTTTTTGTACTTTCAAATAAGCCAGATGCCGCGGTTTTGCGAAGAGCCAAAAACCTGGATGTCGCTTCCATTTCATTTACAAAAGATGAATTGTTTTCTGAAGATGGCGTTTTAAGAATTTTAAAAGAATCTAATCCAGATCTTATAGTCTTGGCTGGCTTTCTGCTGAAATTTCCTGAAATTATCTTAAAGGAATTTCCACATAAAGTGATAAACATACATCCCGCATTGCTTCCCAAATACGGCGGAAAGGGAATGTACGGTAATTTTGTTCACCAAGCTATTGTTGAAAATAATGAAGTGGAAACTGGAATTACCATTCATTATGTGAATGAAAATTATGACGAAGGCGCAATTATTTCGCAGAAAAGAGTGAAACTTTCAGAAAATGAAACCCCAGAAACAGTCGCAGAAAAAGTCCACAAACTGGAATATGAATGGTTTCCGAGAATAATTGAAGAATTACTTCGCAATGGGTAAAAAACAAAAATTTTACGTTGTCTGGTTCGGAAATCCTGCCGGTATTTACAACAGCTGGAAGGAATGTAAACTAGCTATTGACGGTGTAAAAGGTGCTCAATATAAGAGTTTCGAATCATTTTCTGAAGCCCAAAAAGCTTTCAATAAAGAGTATGCAGATTATAAAGGCAAGACTGTAAAAAAAACAATTTCCAAAGAACAGCTTCAAAGAATTGGAGAGCCAAATCTTTATTCCATTGCGGTTGATGCAGCTTCAAGCGGCAATCCAGGAAAAATGGAATATCGGGGCGTGGATACCCAAACGCACAAACAGTTATTCCACCAAGGCCCTTTTCAGCAGGGCACAAATAATATTGGCGAATTTTTGGCACTGGTGCACGGACTGGCATTTCTTCAAAAAAAAGGAAGCGACCGAATTATTTATACCGATTCGCGTATAGCGATGGGTTGGGTGAAAAAGAAAAAATGCAACACAAAACTGAAACAATCTGCAAAAAATAAAATTCTTTTTGAATTGGTTGCCCGCGCCGAAAATTGGCTGAAAACCAATAAATACGACACTAAAATTGTAAAATGGGAGACAAAGGCTTGGGGCGAAATTCCTGCGGATTTTGGGCGGAAATAACATCATAGTGTTATTTGTATAAAGCTGTTAAAAGGCAATTCTTTTATTATTAATTTCCTTAAATTTGCACCTCATTTCAAAACCCACTTATGAGTAAACTCGTTATTGTTGGCACCGTTGCCTTTGATGCTATTGAAACCCCATTTGGGAAAACCGATAAAATTCTTGGCGGAGCCGCTACTTATATAGGTTTGGCGGCTTCACAATTTAAAGTTGATGGCGCAATCGTATCTATTGTGGGTGGCGATTTTCCGAAGGAAGATCTTAAAATGCTTGAAGATAACGGAATGGATATTTCGGGCCTTGAAGTTGTTGAAGACGGAAAAACCTTCTTTTGGAGCGGGAAATATCATAACGATATGAATACGCGCGACACATTGATAACAGATTTAAACGTACTTGCCGATTTCAATCCCGAAGTTCCGGAAGACTATCGCGATGCAGAAGTGGTTATGTTAGGAAATCTACATCCACTCGTCCAATTGGGTGTAATTGCGCAAATGAAGGCACCAAAATTAATTGTGCTGGATACCATGAATTTTTGGATGGACAGTGCCTTGGAAGATTTAAAGAAAGTAATTGCCAAGGTAGATGTAATTACAATTAACGACGAGGAGGCAAGGCAGCTTTCGGGTGAATATTCACTAGTGAAAGCAGCTGCTAAAATAATGAAAATGGGCCCTAAATATGTGGTTATAAAGAAAGGGGAACACGGAGCATTACTATTTGGTGATGACGACGTATTCTTTGCCCCGGCACTTCCGCTGGAAGAAGTATTCGATCCAACTGGCGCGGGCGATACATTTGCGGGTGGTTTTACCGGATATTTGGCAAAAACTGGCAATTATAGCTATAACAATATGAAGAATGCTGTTATTAATGGCTCGGCCCTGGCATCATTCTGCGTAGAAAAATTTGGACCTGAACGGCTGCTAAATCTTTCCAATAAGGAAGTGCATCAGCGCATTCAGCAGTTTAAAAGCCTAACACAATTTGACATCAAATTAACATAAATACGCGCCCTGAATGTTCAGGGCGTTTTTTGTACTTTTAATTATAGGGCACAGTTGCAATTCACAGTAGTAACAAAACCTTATAACATTTAACCATTAACTATTAACTTCACAAATGAGCGACGCTTTAAAACACGAATGTGGAATTGCCATGGTAAGGCTGTTGAAACCCTTGGAATATTACAAGGAAAAATATGGAACAGCTTTTTACGGGGTAAACAAGATGTATTTAATGATGGAAAAGCAGCACAACCGTGGGCAGGATGGAGCCGGTTTTGCGAGCATTAAATTAGATGTTAACCCGGGAGAGCGCTATATAAGCAGAGTTCGTTCCAATGCAGCGCAACCAATTCAAGATATATTTGCACAGATAAATGAGCGTATAAATCTAGAATTCGCTGCACATCCAGAATATAAGGATGATGTTGCTGCGCAAAAAAAGAACATTCCTTATATAGGTGAACTTTTTTTAGGCCACGTTCGCTACGGCACATTCGGAATT
>CAXBDO010000296.1:0-3381 GCA_963974165.1 uncultured Aequorivita sp. | reverse complement strand
CATTGTTAACTGGGCTTTTGAAGAAGATACTGAAGTTGGAGATTACAAGCGTTTTAGCGTGCCAGAAGGTTATGTTATCGCACAACTTACCCGTAAGAACGAAAAGGGCCTAATGAGCGTTGCTCAGGCTACGGCTACAGTAAAGCCAATTCTTTTAAGAGAGAAAAAAGCTAAGAAAATACGTGAATCTATTAAAGGAAACACTTTAGAGGAAATAGCTACAAACCAAAACGTAAGCGTACAAACCGCTACTGGCGTTACTATGGCAAACCCTATGATTGGCGCTAACAACGAGCCAAAAGTGGTAGGTACTGCCTTCGGTACAAAACCAGGCGAGTCTACAGGTTTAATTGATGGTAAAAATGGAGTTTACAAAATAAGAACTACCGCCTTCAATCCTGCTCCAAAAATGGACTCTTACGTTAATTACGCAAACCAATTAAGTGCTAAAACTGCTCCTGCAGCACAGAGTTCAGTATTTAACGCTCTTAGAAAAAAGACAGAGATCGAAGATAACCGCGCTACTTTCTATTAATGCAACGCACATAAATATATTAAGCCCTGTTGCAAATTCTGTAACAGGGCTTTTACTTTAAAACTGAATTTGAAATAGCCCGGAAAACCAAAAATATCCGTTATTTTTAAGCAATTTTTATCAATCGAAACAAAATGGACAATAAAGAAATTATAAGTGCGCTTGAGGAAAAATACCAGGATCTGGGTGAAAATCCTGAAACCTATTTAAAGGGTTTACTTCAAGCTAAGCCCCTTAATTATTGGGATTATATACAAGTAGACACTTTACTTTCACTTCAAAAAACGCGAACTGATTTTAAGGATGAAGAAATTTTCGTGATGTACCATCAAGTTACGGAGCTTACCCTAAAAATGATGATCCACGAAATAAAACAGCTTTCTGAAGGCGAAAACCTTTCTGAAGAAGTTTGGATCACAAAATTGGACCGCCTAAAACGCTATACCCGAATGCTAATTACCTCTTTCGATATAATGAAAGACGGGATGAGCTATGACGATTATAATATTTTCCGCGCCACGCTTACCCCAGCAAGTGGCTTCCAAAGTGCACAATTCCGAATTTTGGAACTTTATAGTACACGCATAGAAAACTTGATTAACAGTCAAGGACAAGAGCGATTACCAGACAATCCGACTGCCGACGATTATTTTGAGAATATGTATTGGAAAGATGCCGGCTACAACCGACGAACAGGAAAAATGACCTTAACCCTACGTCAATTCATAGAAAAATACGAAGCAGATTTTAAAGACTTGGCAGTAAAAACACAAGGAAAAACTTTGGAAGAGCGCGTAGCACAAATGCCCAACCCTTCGGACGAATTAAAGGATAAATTAAAACAGTTCGATCATTTTTACAATGTGGCGTGGCCCATGGTGCATTTAGATACCGCCAATCATTATTTAAATAGAAAAGGTGAAAACAAAGCTGCAACGGGCGGTTCGGAATGGCAAAAGTATCTGCACCCTAAATACCAACAGCGCAAGTTTTTCCCAGAATTATGGTCGGCAGAAGAAATTGCTAAATGGGGCGAATAATGCACCCAAACTTAGAACTAATAAAAGTCCAAAAACCAGCATCGCAGGTTAACATTTACCTTGAAACTTAACTTTGAACTTGCAACCTGCAACCTGCAACTAAAAGAAAATCAAAAATTAAGACGAATATAATGAAGTACCTAATAGCGCTTTTTATCTTCAGCTTTTCAATTACTGCAAAATCACAGATTCTTAATGCAGAATCGCTGCGCAAAGTAACCGACACTTCAGGATTTTCTGGATCTGCAAGTCTCAATTTTTCGATTAAAAGAGATGTAAATGCCTATTTCGGGCTTAGCAGTAGCACCCACCTGCAGTACAAAATGAACTCCCATTTAGTGCTGCTAAAGAATGATTTTGATTTAAAAAACATTGAGGGAAATAAATTCGAGAATGCCGGAATCTCGCATCTTCGTTACAACTATAGGTTCCATCCACGAATTGCATGGGAAGTTTTCACCCAAGCACAATACAACAAGGTTTCAAAAATAAATTTTAGGGGGCTATTGGGCACTGGCCCCAGATTTAAATTGACCAATTCCGAAAACTATAAATTTTATTTTGGTTCGCATATTATGTTTGAATATGAAGAGCTTAGCGATGGCACTACGCCCCTTCAAAAGGATTTTAGAAGCACTTCATACCTTTCTTTCAGTATGTACCCTACCAAAACTTTCAGCATTATAAGCACCACCTATTTCCAGCCCAAATTAGAGGATTTTGGCGATTATCGCCTTTCAAATCAGACTTCCCTCCTATTCAATCTATTTAAAAATTTCGCCTTTAAAACCAGCTACACCTTCGTTTACGACCAAACTCCGGCAGAAGGTATACCCAATTCCCAATATAACCTGTTGAGCGGTGTTGTTTACTCTTTTGATTAATCTGTTAAACTTTCGTAAGTATTTGGCTTTATAAAAGACTACTTAGTTATATTTACGTTAATCGCGAAACCACAATTAACCTAAATTCGTAAGTATTACCCAACCTATCAACTTATTATATGGCCGCAAACAATTATTACGACCCCGCAGATTTAAGAAAATTTGGAAAAATCTCTGAATGGAGCCAAGAACTGGGCGACAAATTTTTTGAGTACTACGGAAAAGTTTTTGAGGAAGGCGCACTAACCGCCCGTGAAAAATCGCTTATCGCGCTGGCTGTAGCCCATACCGAAATGTGCCCGTATTGTATAGATGCCTATTCGCAAGATGGATTGCAGCGCGGCATTACCAAGGAAGAAATGATGGAGGCCGTACACGTGGGTGCTGCCATAAAAAGCGGTGCAACCTTGGTTCACGGTGTTATGATGATGAACAAAGTGAACAAATTGGAAATGTAGAACACGAGAAACCGTATCTACAAAATCATAATTTCCAAAACGAGATATTTTGGAAGCCAATCCCAAAAATTTCTATGCTAAAAGAAAAACCGAAAAAACAACAATCACTTCATAAGCGCGATAGCGATCTGGCCGTTGCCAATAAGCAACTTGAAAAACTTTCGAACGGCATTTTTGCCAATGGAGAGTTGCCAACCTTTTCAGAAAAAATAAAGGAAACCAATCAATTTCCGCTACGCCCCAATAAATTGGAAATCCTTCAAATTAATGTGGGTTATATGTGTAACCAAGTGTGTGAGCATTGCCACGTTGATGCCGGCCCGGACAGAAAGGAAATAATGACGCGCGAAACCATGCTCCAGTGTTTGGATGTAATCAAAAATACAGGCGCGCATACATTGGATTTAACTGGTGGCGCCCCAGAGATGAATCCGGATTTTCGCTGGTTTGTTGAGGAAGCAAGC
>CAXBDO010000295.1:0-3385 GCA_963974165.1 uncultured Aequorivita sp. | reverse complement strand
TATCAATATTGGTAACGCCCACTACCGCATCGCGTACATTGGCATCCTTATTCGATTTTACCACCACTTCTTCAAGCGACTCTGTATTTTCCTGTAATTCAATATTCAAGTTGCCATCGCCATACATAATTACATCTTGCCGAATGCGCTCAAACCCCAACAGGTTGGTCTCCAATTTATTTAACCCATACGGAAGCCTAATGCTAAAACGGCCTTCGGAATCGGTAACCGCATATTTGGTTCTATCTGTTGTGGAAATGGAAAGATTTTGAAGCGGCTCTCCTGTCTTAGCGTTTTTAAAAACTCCAGAGAGCGTATAGGTTTTGTTTGCGGCATTTGGGGTTTGCTTCCCAATGGTAACCAACTTCCTATTTCGTACAGACTGCGCTGCATATTCTTCCTGAAATATTGGGGCGTTATTATTGCCTTCAATTATTTTATCTTCCGGTTTGGCTTCGTTAAAATAATCTGTAGGTAATTCCGTATACACATAGGTGTTGTTCAATAAAATTACCTTGCCATCGGTAAAAACATAATTTATGTTGGTATTGCTGAAAAGACCATCCAATACGGTACGCAGGGTTTCATTTTCAAAACTTTTGGTAACATAATGGCCTTTCAACCAACTTTTTTCAAAGTAAAATGTATTGTTTGAAAGTGTTTCTACTTTTAAAATAGCTTCTTCCAAAGGTGTATTGGTGAAGCTTATTGTAATTTTTTGGTTGTTTTGCGCAAAGGAAGCGGCCGTTACAAATAACAATAGCGCAATTATGTAAAATCCTTTCTGGGTGAAAATGTTCGACTTCAAATTAAGATGGATTTATAGTAGTTCCCTGGGCATCAAGGTATTTAACAAGATTGGTCATAAATACATTGCGGTTAGATTTGTAAAGGGTTTTATATGTTTTATAATACTTTTTAATTTGATCTTCAAACTGAGGCAGTATTTTACGGAGGTCTTTAACAGAGTTTACAATGCTGTATTTGCCAGCATTCTTTAAAACATAATAATTGGATTCCGAGAATTTATATTGAATTCCCCCTTTTAAAGGTTTATCCTTTTTCTTCTTATTGTGCTTAATGTATAGCTCCAGGTTTTTCCCCACAAAAGCCTCTTCAAAAAAAGAATTGTCGGGCAGATTAAGTTTGGTGCCTGTTAGCCGAACAAAATTGTGATTATAGATTGAAAAGGAATCTACAAACTGCGGGATCAAATTCACATTAAATACACTTAAATTGTCGCTGGATTGGGTTAGCAGATTGTCTTCCAACAAATCATATTTCAACAAAACATCAACATAATATTGGCCTTCGTAGGTTACAGTTCCCTTGACATAATCGAACCCCTTAAAATATCGGTAAGTGCCATTCGTATTTAAATATAGGTCGGTAAACTCGGTGCCATTAAAAAGTCCCGTATTGTTTTGCCCCACCAGGGCATCGAAGGTTTTATAAACCTTATTATTTAAATTATTTTGGGCGTGGTTTAAATGTGCAAGAAAAAAAAGCAGGATAAACAGTGAAAAATTGTTGAATGTAAGCTTCAAAGTATTTCTTTAAAAATTATTTCGTTTAAAAGTAAACAAAAAAACAAACTACACTCAAAAGAGCATAAATCATTTTTAAATGCTTTAAACTTTATATAATTAAAAGTTAGTTTCAACATAAAATACCACAGTTTCACTTTCCATAATTTTACAGCGAATTTGGTACCTTTACATCAAATTATTTTATGAAAGCCGCCTCCTTAAAAGAAATCAAGACCGAACTAAACCACCGCTCTACCCAGGAATTATTGGAGCTTTGCCTTAGGTTGTCAAAATTTAAAAAGGAAAACAAGGAGCTGCTTACCTATTTGTTATTCGAATCTGCAGACGAAGCTGCCTTTATTGAAAGTATAAAGGAAAAGGTAGATGCCGAATTTGAGGCCATTAATACCAAGACATTTTTTTACATCAAAAAGAGTGTGCGTAAGATTTTAAGAGAGCTCAAAAAGTTTATCCGCTATTCACAGAACAAGGAAACCGAAGTAGAACTTTTAATTTATTTTGTTGAAAAACTAAGTGATTTTAGACCATCAATTAAACGAAATACAACGCTCAGCAACCTATATACCCGGCAAATTGAATATATATCTAAAAAGGTTGAAAAGCTCCACGAAGACCTTCAATATGATTATAAATTGGAACTTGAGGAATTAATGCAGAAGTAGCTATAAATTATTTACAGGATGATTAACCTTAAATTTTAAACATTAAATATTAAATTAAACCAATGACCACATTATACCATAACCCGCGTTGCAGTAAGTCTAGGCAAGCGCTTCAAATCTTGGAAGAGAAAGGCGAAACTATTGAAGTTGTTAGGTATTTGGATAATCCACCCACAGCCCAGGAATTAAAACAGGTATTGGAATTATTGGGCATAAAAGCAATCGATCTAGTAAGAAAAAACGAAGCCGAATGGAAAGAAAATTATAAAGGAAAAAATCTTTCCGAAGAGGAAATTATAAACGCCCTGATTGCGCATCCAAAACTGATAGAACGGCCTATCGCCATTAATGGTACTCACGCAGTAATTGGTAGACCTCCCGAAAAGGTGCTTGAGATTTTATAATGTCCAAGTTCTTTTTAACAGAATATTAGCAATTCCCAATTAAACCACCCTTATTTTCGCTGGTCAAAATTGCTAAAGATTTACATGAAAATAAAACTCTTCCTCCTGTTTGCTTTTACCACTACTCTATTACTGGCGCAAACCCCCGACAAAAAAGAAATTAATGTAAAAGGTACCATCTTAGAAGAAGGTACAGATTTTCCATTGGAATATTCAACGGTTTCCTTCATCAACAAAGAAGGAAAAACAATTACCGGCGGTATTACAGATATGGAAGGTAAATATAGTATCGACGTCCCAGTGGGAGTCTATACGGTTAAATATGAATTTATTTCATATAAATCTAAGGAAGTTAAAAATCAAAATTTAACCAAAAACACCACTTTACCTACTATAAAATTGTCTCTGGATGCGGCGAGTTTAGATGAAGTTGTTGTACGCGCTGAAACTACCGAAGTGCAGGTTAGGTTGGATAAAAAGATATACAATATAGGTAAAGATCTTACCGCCGGCGGCGCCACGGTTAGTGATGCCTTAAACAACGTGCCCTCGGTTACCGTAGATATTGATGGGGCTATTGCTCTTCGTGGGAATGAAAACGTTCGAATTTTAATTAATGGAAAACCATCTGCCATTGCAGGATTTGGTTCTACAGACGCCTTACGCCAATTGCCGGCAGAGGCCATAGAGCGCGTAGAAGTTATTACTTCGCCTTCCGCCCGCTATGATGCGCAGGGAACGGCGGGTATTTTAAATATTATTCTTAAAA
>CAXBDO010000294.1:0-3397 GCA_963974165.1 uncultured Aequorivita sp. | reverse complement strand
CAAAATCCTTGCTCGAAAAACCGCGAAGATCCAATAGACACATTGCCAAGGCGTCGCCTATTACCAACTGTGCAGTTGTGCTGGTTGTAGGGGCCAAGTTGTTTGGGCAAGCTTCCTTTTCAACATACGCATTCAAAACAAAATCTGCCTGTTGTCCCAAAAATGAATCGCCATTGCCGGTTATGGCAATTAGCTTATTGTCTATGGCTTTAATCAATGGAACCAAAACCTTAATTTCGGGCGTGTTGCCACTTTTTGAAATGCAGATTACCGTATCGTTTTGTTGTATAGTTCCCAAATCGCCGTGAATGGCATCGGCCGCATGCATAAAGATGGCGGGGGTGCCGGTGGAATTCAGAGTAGCAACAATTTTGGTTGCAATATTGGCGCTTTTGCCAATTCCCGTAATAATTACCCTCCCTTTTGAATTATAAATATAATCTACCGCGCCTGCAAATTCGTCGTTTACCAAATGGGCCAAATTTGCAATTGCTTTGCTTTCAGTTTCGATGGTATTTTTTGCAACGGAAATGATTCTTTCTTGCTTGTTCAAAATTTTAATGCTTTTGAATGTTTGTAACTGTTTCAGAAATTAGTATATTTAAAATAGAATTATATCAATTCGATAATCTTAATATAGATACTTTCGTTTAAGATGCAGTCAACTTAATACAGTTGCAAAATTACAATTGTTAATTAGTAAAACAATGTATTGTTGACTAAAACTGAATTGTCTTTAAAAAACTTACCCAGCGTGGCAGAATTTGACATTTACGCAGGCCTTAAAAAATATTTCGGATTTACCCGTTTTAAAGGTTTGCAAGAAGAAGTGATAAAAAGTATCCTGGATGGCAAGAACACTTTTGTTGTTATGCCCACGGGAGGTGGAAAATCGCTTTGCTACCAGCTTCCGGCACTTATGCAGGAAGGTACAGCTATAGTTGTTTCCCCTTTAATAGCATTAATGAAAAACCAGGTAGACGCTTTGCGCGCCCTGTCTTCAGAAGAAGGTATTGCCCACGTCTTAAATTCATCCCTCAATAAAACAGAGGTAAAGAAGGTGAAAAGCGACATTGCAAATGGCATTACCAAATTGCTCTACGTTGCGCCCGAATCTCTTACAAAAGAAGAATATGTAGCTTTTCTGCAAACGCAGAAAATATCTTTTATGGCTATAGATGAAGCCCATTGTATAAGTGAGTGGGGCCACGATTTTAGACCTGAATACCGAAACCTAAAAAGTATAATCCAAAGAATTGGAGACGATATTGCAATTATAGGGCTTACCGCTACGGCAACTCCCAAGGTACAGGAAGACATCCTGAAAAACTTGGGAATGCCAAATGCCAATGCTTTTAAAGCCTCATTTAACCGGCCTAATCTGTATTATGAAATTCGGCCTAAAACAAAAAGCGTTGATTCAGATATAATTCGTTTTGTAAAACAGAACGAGGGAAAATCTGGTATTATCTATTGTCTTAGCAGAAAACGGGTTGAAGAACTTGCCCAGGCGCTACAGGTAAATGGCATAAAAGCGGTGCCATACCACGCAGGTTTGGACGGAAAAACGCGTGTAAAACATCAAGATATGTTTTTGATGGAAGACGTCGATGTGGTTGTGGCAACAATCGCTTTTGGGATGGGAATTGACAAGCCCGATGTGCGTTTTGTAATCCATAATGATATCCCTAAAAGTATTGAAAGCTATTATCAAGAAACCGGTCGCGCAGGTCGAGATGGGGGCGAAGGACATTGTTTGGCATTTTACAGCTACAAGGACATTGAAAAGCTTGAAAAATTTATGAGTGGCAAGCCCGTGGCCGAACAGGAAATTGGGCATGCTCTATTACAGGAAGTTGTAGGCTTTGCTGAAACATCTATGTCTCGCAGAAAATTTATCCTTCATTATTTCGGGGAAGAATTTGACAACGAAACCGGCGAAGGCGGAATGATGGACGACAATATGCGTTACCCCAAAAAAAAGCACGAGGCCAAAGACGACGCCCAATTA
This sequence comes from uncultured Aequorivita sp., assembly GCA_963974165.1. Taxonomy (GTDB): domain Bacteria; phylum Bacteroidota; class Bacteroidia; order Flavobacteriales; family Flavobacteriaceae; genus Aequorivita. Next base: position 1,386 of record CAXBDO010000294.1, on the reverse strand, counting down.
TTGTTGGAGGTTGTAGCAAAAACCAATCAGCAGTATAAGAGTAAAGAGATTGTAAATGTTTTAATTGGAAAAGTAAACGCTTTAATAAAATCGCACCGTACAGATTCGCAGGCATATTTTGGATCGGGGGCACAACACGAGGCGCCCTATTGGATGGCCCTGCTAAGGCAGCTTTTGGTAGCCGGTTATTTAAAGAAGGATATCGAAACTTATGGCGTAATCCATCTTACGCCTTTAGGGAAAGAATTTATACAATCGCCTACTTCCTTTATGATGACAGAAGACCATTCTTTTAAGGATGCGAATGATGATATTATCGTTGGCGTTCAAAAAGGGGGCGAAGTAGTAGATCAAAATCTCTTTAAACTTCTTAAAGCAGAACTTAAAAAAGTTGCGCACGATTTAGATTTGCCACCTTTTGTAATTTTCCAGGAACCTTCTTTGGAAGACATGGCTTTAAAATATCCCATTACCTTAGAGGAACTATCAAATGTTCATGGGGTGGGGGAAGGAAAAGCCAAAAAATATGGTGAGCCTTTTGTGAAAATTATTCAAAATTATGTTGAGGATAACGATATAATTAGACCAGAAGATTTTGTGGTGAAATCTACAGGAAGCAATAGTTCACTTAAATTATATATAATCCAAAATGTTGACCGCAAACTTGCGCTACCTGATATTGCAAGTGCCAAAGGATTGGAAATGCCCGAATTTATTAAGGAGATGGAAGCTATCGTTTATAGCGGCACCAAATTAAACATTACGTATTGGGTTGATGAAGTGCTTGATGAAGATCAACAAGAAGAAATCCACGAATATTTCTTAGAAGCAAAAAGTGACAATATTGAAGAAGCATTAGAAGAATTTGATGGCGATTATGACGAAGAAGAACTTCGCCTGTACCGAATCAAATTTATAAGTGAAGTGGGGAATTAGGGTTCAGTGATCAGTGATCAGTAATCAGTGAACAATCAACAGTTAAATAAACTATTTAGATGTGTAGATTTCTAAATATAGTGCACTCACCACTCACCTCTCACCGCTAATACCTAACTCTTCACCTCCTTATTGAAATACACCAAATAATAGTACATCTGTTTTTCTTCATCCCATCCCTTTTCCACAAACTTATCTGCGCTGTCGGCATTTATGAAATCTAACTTTATCTGGATGTTGGTATCTAGATTAATTACATTTTTTATTTTCTTGCGGGCCGCTGTTACAGCAGTATTTGCAATAGGGAAAGTGGTTAGATCCTCAATGCTGTATTTCGGTGCTTTTTCACTTTTGTAATGACGGAATTCGGGCATCAAATCTGGGTTATCTATAACCTCATTCATAAAAGCCGTTTCTTCAAACTGATCATTTTTCGCAAAATGGTTTACG
>CAXBDO010000293.1:0-3413 GCA_963974165.1 uncultured Aequorivita sp. | reverse complement strand
AATTGCCGCAGCCGTGTTACTGACCGGTGTTTATTTTATCAATACTTCGCGCACTACTATTGCTATTCCTCGCTTTTCGGGTAAAGTAAAGCGTCCAAAAGATTAATTACAAAACTTCAAAATAATTCGAGGCAGGTAGTATTAACATTGCCTTAACCCCTTTTGTAGCGCGGTATAAATATCTTTACGTAATTCATAAAAATGCTGGTGGATTCTTCACTGGCGCATTTCTTTCTAAAAAATTAAAATCTGTAAATTAAATGGCTACAAGCACAAAAGCATACGGCGTACAAAACGAAAAAGACAACCTAAAACCTATGGAGATCCAACGTAGGGATGTAGGCGATGATGATGTAAAATTGGACATAAGTTATTGTGGAGTTTGCCATAGTGATATCCACACTGCCAGAAATGAATGGGGTGGGTCTACCTACCCGGTAGTTCCGGGCCACGAAATTATTGGTCGCGTAACCGAAGTTGGCAAAAATGTAAAAAACATTAAAATAGGCAGCTTAGTTGGAGTGGGCTGTATGGTAGATTCCTGTCAAGAATGCGACCCCTGCAAAAAAGATTTGGAGCAGTTCTGCGAAAAAGGCGCAACTTTTACTTACAACAGCCAAGACAAACATATTAAGGGACAACAAACGTATGGCGGATATTCCAATAGTGTAGTTGTAGACAAGGAATTTATATTAAGCATTCCTGAAAATTTAGATGAAGCGGGCGCAGCTCCTTTATTATGTGCAGGAATTACTACTTGGTCGCCATTAAAACATTGGAATGTAAAAAAAGGCGATAAAGTTGGTGTTATAGGTCTAGGTGGTTTGGGCCATATGGGCGTAAAATTTGCGAATGCCCTTGGTGCGCATGTTGTTATGATTACAACTTCTGAATCTAAGGCCGATGATGCGAAGAAATTGGGCGCGCACGAAGTGCTTATCAGTAAAAATGATAAAGAAATGGCCAAACACAAAGGCAGTTTCGATTTTATACTGAATACCATACCCGTAGGGCATAAAATGGACCCTTACATCGCCCTTTTGAAAATTGATGCAACAATGGTGCTGGTTGGTGCCGTAGAGCCCTTAGAGCCCTTTCACGGAGGGGGGGTAATTATGGGCCGTAAACGAATTGCGGGTTCTTTAATTGGCGGAATTAAGGAAACCCAGGAGATGCTCGATTTTTGTGGAGAACACAACATCGTTTCAGACATTGAACTAATAAAAATGGAGGAAATTAATGAAGCTTACGAACGTGTAGTTAAAGCTGATGTTAAGTATCGTTTTGTAATCGATATGAATTCATTGAAAAATTAGAACTTGACCTAATTATACGAAAAATGCGATCCGAAATGGATCGCATTTTTTTGTTTGACTATTTTAATAAGCTATCGGTTTCTATACAATTGGATAATTCTAATTGAGGTATAGGAAACCGGTTTGTTTATGTCTGTTGTTTTGTTCTGGGTTATCGTATTGATAGGTTAGTATATAAAAGTAGGTGCCCGTAGGTAAACGTTCAGCCGATTTTATAGTTGATCGGCCAGAGGAATACCCTTTAAATAAATCGCCGTTAGGCCCGTAATTATCGGTCTCGAAAACTTTTACGCCCCATCGGTTAAATATCAATACGTGAAGATTGCTTGCACATTCGTCTGTTACATCAATATTAAAGAAATCGTTCATTCCGTCGCCATTAGGGCTTACCGCATTGTATACGGTTAGACTGTTACAGCCAAGAACTTCGCCTTCAACAATTCTTCCGAAGGTGAAAATACCATATCCCTTCACAGTTGTTGTAACTGTTTTGTTGGCTAAATCTATTGCGCCGCCTTCATCGATCCACATATTGGTGGCTTCGTTCCACCTTACAATTGTTAAGGCGTTTCTTTGCGCTGCCGCAATGAGGGATTGTGGGGTGGTTATAGATCTCCAGGAAAGGGTTATAAGTACATCTTCTTCCGCAGCGGATTCTTTTTGGATTGTCCAATATTCCTGATTATCGATTTCCAAAATGTTGCCCGCCTTTAATTCGTGCGGATACATAGGATTGGAATTTTCCAAAAAATATTTTCCTTCGAATATGGCAGTAGCGTTTTGCGGTGCCGAAATACCTCCAAAACGATAGTAGCCGCCGTCACCAATAGGAAAGGTAAACTGGGTATTTCCTAATTTATTGACCGGCCCGTCAACGTGACTGTTATCTGAAGTATTAAAATGGGTAGCATCGGTATTAAAGCTTATTTCGCCCCCAAAATTGTCATTATCTACAATACCATCAAAAAACTCGGCTTCCCCGCTAATTAACATTATACCCGATAAATGAAAGGGAACCATATTGCTTTTGTTGTTGAAAAGTACATCAAATAAATAACTGGTATTGGTGCCGGAAATAGACTGTATCGATTTCCCAACAAATCTTGTTAGCCCAGTGTTATAGTAGAAATCTATTACATCATTGTTAAAGTGGCTGTAAATATAAGTGTCGCCATCATTATAGAAGGAGCCGGAAGACAAATTGTTAAACCGTTCAACGGTAGAAAATTTAGTATCCTGGCTTACATACAATACGCCACTATTGGTAGTCTGTGCCATCAAATTGATGGCGAACAGCAGAAAAGGACAGAGAGATAAAAAAGTTTTTTTCATTTTTAGTTGCCTTTTACTTTTTGATAAATATGCGGGTTAGAGATGAGGAGGTTTCGTTTTCCAACAGATACCGTCACAGTTGCCGTTTTACAATTTGTAGGAAATGCCGATTGACAGATAGTATAATTAATTGTATAAATTCCAGGAATGGTTCCTGGAGCAACTATTACATCGCCATTATTAGGATCAATTGATAGGTTAGATGTAGGGGTAGAAGATATTATTATGGCACTGGGGTTAATTGGAGCCCCGTTTAATGTATCATTATTCAATACGCCAGTAAAGGTAATACCCGTAACACCTTCGACATAGGATGCGGAGTAGTTATCGTTTACTGCAATTAATGGGTTGGTATAACCATCCTTCCCTGCGCAAACAGTACCACTCGCGGGGACTGTTACGTTTGTAGGCTCGGTTCCTTCCGTTAAAACATATCCCGCCGGAATGTTAGTAACGTCCACACGAATATTTATAGATCCTGCCGGAACACCAGTAATTGTATAAGTACCATTAGCAGCAGTAGTAGCTTGCGGTTCACCTGTATTTCTTACGCCGTTGTTGTTTATATCTGCATATACGGTTATTGCGGTGGTAAACCCTGTTTCCGCTCCATTTTGTGCGCCATTTCCATCGGAATCATTATAGACTATTCCAGTTACACTTCCAACGGTTGTATAACCGTCCTTCCCAGCGCTAACCGTTCCACTTGCAGGTACGGTAACATTGGTAGGTTCAGTTCCTTCAGTACGGGTAGCGCCCGAAGGA
>CAXBDO010000292.1:0-3432 GCA_963974165.1 uncultured Aequorivita sp. | reverse complement strand
CCAGTTTTGCCCGCCATCAGTAGTCTTAAAAACGCGTGGAGTATAATCCAGATATTTAAAACCAGAAACAGTAACATAGGCAATCATATCGCTACTTGGCACCATGGCTATAGAAGTAATATATTGATCGGGCAAGCCAGCGCTAATATCGGTCCAAGTTGTGCCGCCATCGAAGGTAACATTTACATTGCCATCGTCGCTACCCGTATAAATTACATCTAGATTATTATAAGATGAAGCAATGGCGGTAAGGGTTCCAAATGCCAGAGATCCACTCGGGTGAAGCCCGTCTGTTAAATCGGGACTGATTACACTCCACGACGCAGCCTTGTTGGAATTGTACAATCTATTTGTGCCGTAATAAAGTATTTCGTGGTCGAAGGGTGAAATTATTACAGGGGTATTCCAGTTATTTCTATCACTACTGCTAATGCCATTTGTAGCATTGCTAAAATTATTACCGCCGTTGGTACTGCGACCTAGATTTCCGTATTGCGATTCTACATAAATATAATTGTTATCTACTGGATCTACATTTACGTGAAAACCATCGCCGCCCCAAATTGCGTTCCAATCGCTTGCGCCTCCCGTAATTGTTCTAATAGTATTATTATCTTGGGTACCGCCATATAATCTTCCCGGCTGGGTTTTATCTACTTCAATATTGTAAAATTGCGTTATGGGTAGGTTCAAAAATTTGGTCCAACTACTTCCGCCGTCATTAGAAATATACGCGCCTCCATCATTTCCGGAGAGCATAAAATTATTATTCGTTCTTGAAAAATCCAATGCGTGATGATCTACATGCATTCCGGGCAAGGTTTGCCATGAAGCGCCACTGTTTGTAGATTTCGCAATGTCAAACCCTACAATATAAACTTCAGCAGAATTGGCTGGATGAACGCGAACATTCCCGAAATACCAACCAAAATTGGCGTCAATATTACTTAAGGCATTAGGAGCAGTTACTTGCGTCCAATTATTACCGTTATCGGTAGATTTATATAAACCATTAAATACATTGGTAATTTCATTTGTTGTAAAACGCGCATAAACAGTGGAGGGGTCAGATTCTGAAACGGCAATCCCGATACGTCCGGTTTGGGCATTTGGGGCAGGCAAACCGTTTGCGGCGCCCAAAGCCGTCCAAGTTGTACCTCCATCCATAGAGCGGTGGATTACAGATGTTACCCCGCCGTAATCGCGTTGCCACGGTTTGCGTGTTCTTTCCCACATTGCGGCATAAATAATATTGGTATTTGCAACATTCATCGCAACGTCTATAGCAGCCGTTGTATCGGTTACAAAAAGAACCTGTTCCCAACTACTGCCGCCATTGGTTGTTCTATAAATTCCGCGTTCATTGTTTTTACCGTAGAGTTCGCCAGTAGCTGCTACGAAAACCCGATCGGGATTCGTCGGGTCAACAACTATGCGGCCAATATGATTGCTTTCTGTTAAGCCCACATTCGTCCATGTATCGCCTGCGTTGTTGCTTTTATAGATTCCGTCGCCAAAATAAGCGCCATCTGTAGCACTGCCATTCGCTTCGCCTGTACCGGCATAGATAATTTGTGAATTTGAAGGCGCTATCGCAATATCGCCAATTGAAGGTTTTGTAACTTCATCAAAAATTGGGGTCCAATTTGCACCCCGATCGTAACTTCTAAAAATTCCCCCTGTGGCCGTCGCTACATATAGATGATCATCATTATCTGGTGAAATTGCCACATCAGTAACGCGGCCACCTGTATTCAATGGGCCAATAAATGTCCACTGCCCAGCCATTTCGGGAGAGCGATTGGCCAGAATTTGTTTTGATTGCAGTACGGCTTCCTTATAAGCATCTTTATTGATGTAGTTGTTAGGGTAGGCGCGTTGGTTGTACATCCACTCGGCGGGATATTCCATTTTTCCCGTTTCTTTTTTTGTGTCTTCTTCCTCGGAAGTGTTTTTACAGTCCGTAAGAAGTAGAAGAGTAAATAATGAAAACAGCGCTAAGCTGAATGGCATTTTGTAGTTTTTCATCAATAAAGTTTTTGCGTTTTAAAAGTATTTTAGCGTAGATTTTCATATTCGCTACTTGTAAATATCGCAATTATTTCATTGTAAACAATTCTGCCCAAAAACTTTAGGATTCAGATTCTTAAGGTTTTTCGAAGAAAAGTTTAGGAAGAAAAAACATCGCTCACCAAATAGGCAATTGCCTTCCCAACTTGGTTCGCAGAAATACCTGCCTTTGGCGAGCCTTCGCAAATATGCAGATAGCGGGCATTTTCATTTTTTGAAAAATGGGAAACAAATTTTCTTGCCTCGGTAAGCGTGAATCCACTCGGCGTAATTGCACTGCTGCCCATCATTTCAATGGCATCCATATCGAGCTCAATTCCAAAGTTTTCCATACAACAGAAATTTTCGGCTTCTTTTAAAGCTTCGGAAAAGGATATTTTTTGAAGGATTGAAATATCTTCAAACAGATTGAATTTTACTCTATGCGAATTTTTTTCCATGGAATTAAAAACCGCTTCTGAAGTGTAGTTGCGATGCAAGCCCATTATAAAGTATTTTTCCAAAAACCCATCCACAAATGCATACGAAAAGCCGTTGCCGCTATGCCGATGTTCCAACGATCGAAAATCGGTGTGCGCATCAAAATTGATACAATTGGTTGGTTTTTGAAGCGCTTCGGAAGTTCCTTTAATATTTCCAAAACTGTTGTTGTGGCCACCACCAATTATAATTGGGAACTTGCCTGCCGCCACAATAGCCTTTACAACTTCTGAAACTTTATGATCTATTTGGGTTACAAGTTCGCCGAGGGCTTCGGCAAAATGAGGGTCTTTATTTGTAATATTTTCTGCCTGTTCCATTTGGGTGTCGCAGTCAATTTCACCCAAAAGAATAACATTTTCCGCATTGGTAAAATGGTTGTTTTGAATATTTAATATACTCCCCAATGCATTTCCCCAAGCCTTTGATGTGCCCGGATTGCCGTAATTGGCTCGAACGCCAATATCTTCGGGGATGCCTAAAAGCACATATTTGGCAGGATGGTTTTTTAAATCATCCAACGACTTTAAATAGTTTAATTTTTCGCCAAATTTAGTTTCGCCAACCCTAGGTTTAATAATGGAAACAACATCTTCCGGGGAATAAATTTTTAGAAAACCCATTATATTTCCTTTCCTTTAATAATTACGCTGTCTATTAAATTACTGCCAAAGGCATAGGGCAAATATCCATATGAAGGCACGGGTTTGGTTATGATAAGGTTGGCAAATTTCCCTTTGGTAATACTTCCGTGGGTGTCGCTCAAGCCCATTGCATAAGCTCCGTTGATAGTGGCTGCATTTATAGCTTCCTCAGGTGTTAAGCGCATTTTAATACAGGCGGTTGAAACTACAAAATTCATATTTCCACTTGGGGTTGAGC
>CAXBDO010000291.1:0-3457 GCA_963974165.1 uncultured Aequorivita sp. | reverse complement strand
CATTCCGTAGGTATTCAACGGTTTTCCACGGAGCGAAAATACTGCCTGCGTATTTACATCGCGACTTTTGGTAATACTACCACTTGCCGAATCTCCCTCGGTTATAAAAAGGGTAGATTCAAGATTTCGGTCGTTTTTGATGTCGGCCAAATGTACACGGCAATCGCGCAGCTTTTTGTTGTGCAGACTCGCTTTTTTAGCACGGTCTTTTGCTAATTTACGGATGCCGCTAAGTTCCTTCCGTTCGCGCTCTGCCTGTACAATTTTCCGCTGTATGGCATCTGCCGCTTCCGGATTTTTATGAAGGTAGTTATCCAGCTGCGTTTTTACAAAATCATTTATAAAGGTTCTAACAGTTGGTAGCCCGCCTCCCATATCGGTAGAACCGAGTTTTGTTTTGGTCTGGCTTTCAAAAACGGGTTCGGTAACTTTTATGCTGATTGCCGAAACGATAGACTTTCGCACATCGCTGGCATCGTAATTTTTATTGTAATACTCGCGGACGGTTTTTACCAAAGCTTCGCGAAAAGCCGCCAAATGCGTTCCACCTTGGGTTGTATTCTGTCCATTTACAAAACTGTGGTATTCTTCACTGTACTGCGTTTTGCTATGCGTCATTGCAATTTCAATATCGTCGCCCTTTAAATGGATAATTGGGTAAGCGCTGTCTTCTTCGGAAATGGTTTCCATCAAAAGATCTTTCAAACCATTTTCAGAATAGAATTTTTCGCCATTGAAATCTATCGTTAACCCGGGATTTAGGTAAACGTAATTTTTCAGCATTTTCTGCACATATTCTGTGCGGAACTTGAAATTTTTAAAAATTGTATCGTCCGGAACAAAAGTAACCTTGGTTCCTTTTCGCTTTGTAGAATCCTCTATGTCCAGGTCGTTCATCAGTTCGCCCAATGAAAACTCGGCGGCCTTCATTTGGTTATCGCGAACAGATTCTACCTTAAAAAAAGAAGAAAGTGCATTTACGGCTTTGGTACCCACCCCATTTAAACCAACAGATTTTTTAAAGGCACGGCTGTCGTATTTCCCCCCAGTATTCATTTTTGATACTACATCAATCACTTTACCCAGCGGAATGCCTCGACCATAATCGCGAACTTTCACTTCTTTTTCTTTAATGCGCACCTCGATGGTTTTTCCAGCGCCCATTACAAACTCGTCAATACAATTGTCGATAACCTCTTTTAGAAGGATGTAGATACCGTCATCGGGAGAGGAACCGTCGCCCAACTTCCCAATATACATTCCGGGACGCATCCTAATATGCTCCTTCCAATCGAGCGAGCGTATGTTGTCTTCGGTATATTGTGTTTCGGCCATAAAAATTTAGTGTAGGGTGGCTAATATAAATATACGGGAGCACTTGTGAAACCAATACTTGGGAAAGTAATTAACAATAAAATGAAAGTATTTGTTAGTAATTAAGCCCTATAATGTGAAAAAGGGGAAATGAGAGTTACTTCTTTGGTGATCAAGGGGCTTTTGCTAAACTTTTGTGAAGAATGAGATTTATCATTGGCGTGTTAAATTACTTTTTTTAATTTCATAGTCAAACAAAAAAATAGAATGGAATTTATAGATTACTACAAGGTTCTAGGGCTCGACAAGAGCGCAACAGCGGCCGATATTAAAAAAGCCTATCGCAAATTGGCGCGTAAGCTTCACCCCGATCTAAACCCCAACGATACGGCGGCCCAACATAAATTTCAACAAATAAATGAAGCCAACGAAGTATTGAGCGATCCGGAGAAACGAAAAAAATACGATCAATACGGCAAAGATTGGCAACATGCCGATGCTTATGAAGCGGCGAAAAAACAACAAGGTTCGCAAGGTTTTGGCGGACAACGCACTTATTCGGGCAGAGGACAAGGTTTTGACGATAGCCAATTTTCAGACTTTTTTGAATCTATGTTTGGCGGCGGTGGGTTTGGTGGCGGTGGCAGACGGCAGACGGCCCAATTTAAAGGCCAGGACCTAAGCGCAACCCTACGTTTAAATTTGACTGATGTATTGGAAAGCCAAAAACAGACAATCAATTTAGGAAACAAAAAAATACGGCTAACAATTCCGGCTGGCGTTGAAGATGGACAGACCATCAAGATAAAAGGCTATGGTGGTGAAGGGATGAATGGCGGCCCAAAGGGCGATTTATTTATTACATTCGAGATTCTCAACAATACAAATTTTAAACGCGTAGAAAACGACCTATATGCCACCGAAAAAATTTCGCTTTATACGGCATTATTAGGTGGGGAAATTACGGTGGAAACCCTAACGGGAAAAGTAAAGTTGAACGTAAAGCCGGAAACCCAAAACGACACCAAAGTAAAACTGAAAGGCAAGGGATTGCCCAAATATAAAAAGGAAGACCAATTTGGCGATCTTTACATTATCTATAAAATAAAGCTGCCTACAAACCTTTCGGCCAAGGAAAAAGAATTGTTTAACGAACTTTCAAAACTTAGATAATGGCACAAGAAAAATATATTTTGGTTAGCCACTACTGCCAGTCTACACAGATTGAAGATACTTTCGTAAGGAAACTGCACGAATTTGAATTGATATGCTGTGAAGAGCAAAAAAATGAGCTATTAATTTCTGAAAAGGATATTTCGGAAATTGAACGCATGTTTAGATTGCACCACGATTTAGGAATTAATTTCGAAGGATTGGATGCCATAAAGCAAATGCTTAAGCGGCTAGATAAAATGGAAAGGAAGATAAATCTGCTTAAAACGAGATTGAAGTTATATGAGTAGTTCGCTCAAAATTTATTTAATTTTTTAATGAAATGTTAAATGGAATTCGTGCAACTTTTCAATCTCATATCTTTATCCACATATGAAAAAAACCATCCTACTCTTCGCTATTCTTGCGTGTACATCTATTTATGCACAGCAAACATTTTCAACCGCAAGCGCGGCTGAACACAGCAAAAAAACAGATTCCTTAAATCAGGCGCCAAAATCATCGGAAGACGAAGCTGCCGTTAATCATCAATTAAATTATTCGAATGTTTCGGCTAAAAATGTACAACCTAAAGTTTCATCTTTGAAGCAAAATGACGGCTCGCCATATGAATGGGAGTGGGTCCGCGACGGAATTTGGACCGGTGCTGCCCTTGGCGCAAGTGCTTACGGACTTGTTCTAATTAAAAACAAGGAAGATATGCCATTGTCCGAGCGTGCAAAATTTTTGGATGAGGCAAGTCTTCAGAAGGAAATAGACAAAATAAATTTTCTAGACCAATGGGCTGCCGGAAAACATAATGAAGACGCAAATGCAATGAGCGATATTCCCTTCGCACTTTCCTTTGTTGCCCCTTTCGCCCTACTTTTTGATGATGAAATTAACAATCACACTGCCCAATATATTGGACTTTACATTGAAAGCTTGGCAACCACCTCTGCCATCTATACTGTAACAGCAGGCTTGGTAG